>CAYOHQ010000209.1:0-6403 GCA_964403805.1 uncultured Thioalkalispiraceae bacterium
AGTAAGAAATTCGAAATATTCTATAAAATATGGATACTTATAGACTGTTTCTCATATCTATGTTAAATAAAAGTCTACTATTAAGTATGGGAATATGGTCGAATAATCAAAGCAATGGCTTGGAACAAAAAAAATGCTGGCGAATAAAATGACAGACGAAAACAGTTATCAAGATTTAAAAGTTATGGTAATTGACGATAGTAAAACCATCCGCAGAACGGCTGAAACGCTGTTGAAGAAAGTGGGCTGTGACGTAATCACTGCGACAGATGGTTTTGAGGCTTTAGCCAAAATCGCGGATAATCACCCTGATATCATCTTTGTGGACATTATGATGCCACGACTCGATGGCTATCAAACAACCGCATTAATAAAAAATAACAAGGTGTTTCAGAAAACCCCCGTTATTATGCTCTCGAGTAAAGATGGTCTGTTTGACCGTGCTCGTGGGCGGATTGTTGGCTCGGAACAGTATTTAACGAAGCCATTTACGAAAGAAGAATTGTTAGGCGCAATTAAACGCCATGTGCTCGAAGCGTAATAGCAATAGTTCGGGCAACTATTATATAGATTTATTTGTAGGAGATAAAAATGGCACGGGTACTAATCGTTGATGACTCGCCAACGGAAATCCATGTAATACGTGGAATATTGGATAAACATGGCTTTGAAGTCATTACCGCGAGTAATGGTGAAGAAGGGGTTGAGTGCGCCTCAAGAGAAATGCCTGATCTCATCCTGATGGATGTTGTTATGCCTGGTTTAAATGGTTTTCAGGCGACACGAGCCATTACCAAGGATCCGAAAACACAACATATCCCTATTATAATAGTATCCACAAAAGATCAGGAAACCGATCGCGTGTGGGGCTTACGGCAAGGTGCAAAAGATTATATTACCAAGCCTGTGGATGAAGAAATGTTAATTCAAAAAATTAACGCGATGGTAAATTAGAGGCCGATTTCATTGTCAACATCATTGCATAAACTGGATCCAATTATGTTGCTTCGTGAACTCGAATCACGAAGTCGGCATCATGCCATGGGTTTGCCGATGCAACTCGAAATTCGAAATACCTGGAGTGGTGTTGGGTTTCGGATGGATGATGTTCGATTGGTTACCGAGATGGGTATGGTAAGTGAAATTTTATCGATCCCGGAATTTACCCGAATACCGGGAGCGCAACCCTGGGTTAAGGGTTTAGCCAATGTTAGGGGCACATTAATCCCGATTATTGATCTACGGCAGCTGCTGAATGCAGGCTCAGTTAAACAGGAAAAACGTACAAGAATGCTGGTTGTTAGAGATGATGATGCAGTAGCCGGTTTTATGGTTGACGAAGTCTATGGTATGCGGCATTTTTTTGCGACAGACAGGCAGGATGACATGCCGGATGCGGCTGAATTTGTGCAGCCTTATATCATGGGTTCATATTTGCAAGATGAAACTGCTTGGGGGCTTTTTGATATGAATAAAATTTCGTCCAGTACCGCTTTTCATCAAGTTGCTGCACGGTCGGCTTAAATTAATAAAAGTGATTTCTGAATACATAAGTAAACAAATTAATCTATAAAATTAAAACTCGAAAAAGAGAAAAGTAAAATGACGGTATTAAATTCGACAACAACATCAATACTTGGTAGCGGTAAGATATTAGTAGGCCTGATCGCAGCATTAGTTATCTCGGTGGTACTAATGGGGCTCGCTTATCTCAAAGTTAACTTTGACGATAACAATGATAAAATTTTTATTGCAAAAATTGGTGACCAACGGGTATTAAGCCAATCTATCGCCAAGCTCGCATCTCAAGCTTCACGTGGCCAACTTGATGCATTTCCTACCTTACAAATTACTCGTGATGAATTTGAAGAAATTCTGACATATCAACAAGGCCCAGCTAAAGCGAATATGTCTGGAGCTCAGTCACTGGATACGCTATCGACCATGTGGGCCAGTTACAGTAAAAATGTCGATACCATTATTGCTCGACGCGATACTGTTCGAACCATGCGTAAAAATATTTTAGCCATTGATGAATCAATTCCAACTTTATTAGCATTAACAGATGAAGTTGTGAATATCATGTCGGATCAAAATGCGCCAGCTATTCAGGTTTATACTGCTACCAGGCAATTGATGTTAATTCAGCGTATCGCCGGTAATGTCGGTAAAGTGCTGGATGGTGGCGAAGAAGCGGTAACAGCGGCAGATAGATTTGGTCGGGATGCGGCATTATTTGGGCGTGTTATCGAAGGTATGTTACGCGGTAGTCGCGTTATGGGAATCACCCGAATCAACGAACCCAAAGCACGTAAGAAGTTAAATCAGGTATCGGCACTTTTTAATAAAATAAGTAATCGTGTTGGCGCTATTCTTGAACGTTCACCTGAAATGTTTCAAGTCTCCGGTTCAACCGATGAAATTTTATCCAGTAGTGAAGATCTGGAAGCACAAATTGAACAAGTTTCTGCTGCATATGAGGCTTCTATTAATTCCCGGAAACTGCCTTTAGTCGCATTAGCACTTGGTTTGATTTCAATACTGCTGCTTGGTTTACTGGCATTATCATACTGGATTTATTCCAGAGAGCAGTTAAACATTACTGAAGCAGGCCGCTTACAGACTGAAGAAACCAATAAACGAAACCAACAAGCTATTTTACGGTTACTCGATGAAATGGGTGATTTGGCTGATGGTGACTTAACCGTACAAGCAACGGTGACTGAAGATATCACTGGCGCGATTTCAGATTCTATAAACTACACCATTGATGCGCTACGTACCCTGGTTATGGCAATTAATGATACAACCAATCAGGTGTCATCAGCAGCGCAGCAATCTCAGGCAACAGCCATGCATCTTGCGGAAGCGAGCGATCATCAGGCACAACAAATTACTGCAGCAAGTACCGCGATTAATGAAATGGCCGTATCTATCGAAGCAGTATCAAGCCATGCCGGCGAGTTGGCTAATGAAGCGAATAAATCAGTGTCCATTGCCAACAAAGGTGCCGATGCGGTACAAAAAACCATTAATGGTATGGATAATATTCGTGAACAAATTCAGGAAACATCGAAACGAATTAAACGACTGGGTGAAAGCTCACAGGAAATTGGCGATATCGTTGAGTTGATTAATGACATTGCGGAACAAACTAATATTCTATCATTAAATGCCGCTATTCAGGCTGCTATGGCCGGTGATGCTGGTCGGGGTTTCGCGGTTGTGGCCGATGAAGTGCAGCGACTTGCTGAACGTTCAGCGGATGCAACAAAACAAATTGAAGCTTTGGTGAAAACCATTCAAACCGATACTCATGAAGCGGTAGCATCTATGGAAAATAGTACCACTGGTGTGGTAGCCGGGGCCAACCTTGCTCAAAATGCGGGTGAAGCACTTGAAGCCATTGAAACCGTATCCAAACATCTGGCTGATTTGATTACCAACATTTCAGAATCTGCTTCTCAACAAGCAAATGCAGCAACAAATATTTCAGATACCATGAACGTCATTCAGGAAATTACCACACAAACATCAGCAGGTACTAATGAAACTGCTGCCTCAATTGGTAACCTGGCTGAGTTAGCGAATGAGCTACGTCGTTCAGTTGCCGGCTTTAAATTGCCAGCATAAATGCGTATTAATGAATTGGAGTTAGCCCAGGGTGAACGCCGTAACTGAAGACATTTTAGAAGAATCCCGCCACTGGAGTTTAGACGTTACACCAGTGTTGAGTGATGATGAGTTTTCAGCGTGGCAGGGCTTAATGGAGCAACGAACTGGCATTAGTTTATCCATTGAAAGAAAATCGTTTCTTGCTTCAAGCCTTTTAATTCGAATGCATGAAATCGGCTTAACACAGTTAGATAAGTATTATAATTTTGTAGCATCAAATGCAAACGCTGGTGCTATAGAATGGGAAGAATTAGTTGATCGTTTAACAATTCATGAAACTCGATTTTTTCGCGATAAAGGTGCATTGGAGTTAGTTGGTAAAAATTATTTAACTTCAAAAACAGGCATTGTTGGTAATCAAAATTCGATTCAAATCTGGAGTGTCGGTTGTGCCACTGGCGAAGAACCGTACTCTATCGCAATTGCACTTGATTACTTTATGCGAAAAAATGATATAGAGGGCTATTTAGGTGTTTTTGCTACCGACATTAGTGGTAATGCAATTGCTAGTGGTAAAGCCGGCGTTTATCACCGTAATCGTTTAAAAGAACTTCCAGTAGAATATTTACGGGAATATTTTACGCCTATGGATTTAGACCACTACAAAATTATAGATTCTATTCGAGACCGGATATGTTTTTCTAAATTAAATTTAATGAAAGTCGATAATGCTCATATCCAGAATATGGACATAATTTATTGCCAAAATGTATTAATTTATTTTAAGCGGGAAAAACGAATCCAGATTTTGGATAATCTCGTTAACAGACTAAAACCAGGAGGGTTATTAGTATTAGGTCCAGGAGAGATAACGTCCTGGAATAATTCATTAATAAAACAAGTTTCTAAGGATCATGTACTTGCATTTAAGCGATTAGAGGAAGAAATAACGTAATGGCTGATTCTGGATTTAGACACGAGCTTGATATTAATACCCTGAGCTGGGTTAAGAGTGAGATTGATACCACTCTTGAACAAGCACATAAGTCATTAGAAGCTTATGAAGAATCTCCTGAAGATGATTCGCAGATAAAATTTTGTTTAAACTACCTGCATCAAGTGCATGGTACTTTAAAGATGGTTGAGTTGTATGGCGCATCCTTAGTAGCAGAAGAATTAGAAAATTTAACCCTTGCCTTAAGTAAGGATGAAGTAAGCAATAAAGAAGAAACTTTTCAGGTTCTTATCAAAGGCATGGTGCAATTACCGGACTATCTGGAAAATTTGTTATCCGGTCAAAAAGATATTCCAGTTGTTCTATTACCATTGCTCAATGACATGCGAGCCGCACGCGGTGAAAATTTACTGACAGAAAATGCACTTTTTTCACCAGACATCGATGTGGACATCCCTGCTGCTGAATCCGGTTTTAACAATGCTGGCGACATACAGGCATTAGCGAAAAAACTACGTCACTCCTATCATTTGGGGTTATTACATTGGTTTACTGATAAAAATGTACCGGCTGGTATTAATCAGGTTTCTAAAGTCGTAAATCAACTACGCGAAGCGGCTAATGATTCTGAAGTTAATAAATTACTTTGGATTGCAAGTGGTGTTTTAGAAGGTTTACGTGAAGGCGGTCTTGAATCCAGCATCGCTGTAAAATTACTCGCCGGTAATGTTGATCGTGAAATTAAAAAAATTATTGATAATGGTGAAACCGAATATCCAAAAGAACCACCAAAAGAATTAATCAAAAATCTTTTATATTATGTATCTTGCTCTTCGACTAATGGGGATGCAGTAAAAGAAATTAAACAGGCATTTAAATTACAAGACATAATGCCAAATACCAAAACACTCGAAAAAGCCAGAGCCGATTTAGCAGGACCAAATGCGGCATTAATGCAAACAGTGTCAAAGGTATTAATGGATGAATTAACACAGGTTAAAGATAACCTTGATGTATTTGTACGTTCTGATACTAAAGATATAGATCAATTAAAACCACTTACTGCTTCTTTGTCACAAATGTCGGATACCTTGGGCATGTTGGGCTTAGGTATTCAACGTGCGACAATACGAGAGCAGAAACAATTTCTTGATTCGATGATCAGTGGCGAAGAGGAAGTTAGTGATAGTGTATTAATGGATATTGCAGGATCATTATTATCCGTTGAAAATTCCTTAAATGATTTAGATCAGCTTAAGGGTAATAAGTTTAATAATGATACTGTTGAACAAACATTACAAAATGCAGAAAAACAAAAGCTGTTAAAATCTGTTATTAGTGAAGCAAAAGTTGATTTATCCAATGTTAAGGAATCTTTATCCGCATTTAGTCGCGATCCGAGTAACCATGAGTTATTGAAAGATATTCCAATGTCGCTGTCTCAAATTCAAGGCAGTTTATCAATTTTAAACCTATCACGTGCATCAAATTTACTTGATGAATGTAATGAATATATAAAAAACGATTTAATTGCAGAACAAGCCGTACCCGAATTAACTACCTTAGAAACTCTGGCTGATGCCATTAGTAGTATTGAATACTTTCTTGAGTCACTAGCTGAGAACTGGGGACAACCGGATGCAATTCTGGAAGTTGCTGAACAAAGTCTTAAAAAAATACGAGGAGAAGATTTTTCTTCTAATAAGAGTGATAACAGTAATTCTGATGAAACAGTTGCAGCAAGTAGTACATTTCCAGCAATAGATGATCTATCGTTGGATACCGGATTTGAAGACAATTCTGAAAACGATGAAACACTGGAAATCGGTTTTG
>CAYOHQ010000210.1:0-6378 GCA_964403805.1 uncultured Thioalkalispiraceae bacterium
TGATGGTTTATTTACCCGTCATGCATTTGATGATGTTATCGCAAATTTACGTTTAATTTTGAAACAAGCAATTTTTCGAGATGATTGTGTCATTCCCTTTGGAATGACTGTTACTGGAGTAAAACCGAACACCATAACGGTTGCCGGTATTACGGTTGAAAATCAACGCTTTATTATTCCATTTCGATTGCAAGCATCGCATAAAAAAAATGGTGAAATTTTTATAAGCTCACATATTGTAAATCACGACGATCCCTTTATGGGAAATGTAATTTACCTGCAAGGGACAAAAGATGTAGAGGAAAAAAATAATTTCAAAATAACAATTGATGACTTAATTGATGTTATTCTAACCTCAAGTGCATTTCCGATTGCATTTGGTCGAAAAAAATTAAACTATTGTTCCCGGGTTGATCCTTTTTATATATCACCTTTTAATCGTTGCCCAACCGGATATAAACCCAATACTGATGAATTCTTAGATGGTGGTGTTTTTGATAATGTCCCACTGGGCGTTGCCAAAGCATTATCCGAACCAAAACCCACTGATAATGATTCTAATAACATCTGGAAATTATCGGCGAGGCGTTATAATTATATTTACATCGATCCAGATAATCGCAGGTTAAAATTGGATCAAACCGAGATTATTTCTAGAAATTCTGATAACACACCGTTAATGTCATTTGGTATTAAAAACCAATTAAAATTCATTAATGGTGCTATTAACACCGGACGATATTATGAGCTTTATACAACCTTACGCGCAAAAGAATGGTCCAGCCAAACTTACCCGTTCTCATGCAAATTGTATTCTGCTATACATAACATTAAGAATAAATCGTGTATTCCAGCTTATAAAGTATCTGTTGAGCGTTGCAAAAAACTTTACCGAAAAATCGAATCAGGAAAACCACTTTCTAATAAAGCACTTAAAGACATTTCTATCTGTTTACTGGAAAGTTCCTATGATCTCGAGAAAGAATACAGCACAAAAATAGTAAATAGTAAATTAAAAAATCTGGAATGTAATCGGAAATATAAAAGTACAGACCCCGGACATAATATTTTAAATATTCGCCATTGTTTACTAAGCCGTTTAGCTATTGTATCCAAACAACTAAAATTAAATCAAACCAGTTATGAAATTAAAGATGCCATAGTAGATGAATTGGGTGATCGACGAATTCTATTAACAACTCGATTTGCTGATATAACTGGTTCTAAGTTGGGAAATTTTGGTGCATTTATGGATAGCTCATTCAGAGAGTATGATTACTATTCAGGAATCTACGATGCTCTAAATCGAATTTCGTCTTACTTTTGTGAACGCTCCCGTCAAAGAACCTGTATGGCCAATCATAGTAAACTACTATTCGAACAATTTAATATTGCAGATTCGCCAATAGCCAGCACACTAGTTACGACACTTTTTAAAGACGAATATCTGGTTACTGAAGGTTCAAGTAACCCATGGAATTGGCTTAATGAAATTTCAAACGACAATGATGATATAAAAATTCACAATATAAAAATTATATTTAAATCATTACAAGAATTAAAAAATAAAACAATAGCTATTTCTGCCGCTCCAGGCTCTTTTGAAGAGTTTGTCTTATTTTTAAAAATTCTACTAAAAAATGATTATAATGTTTCCAATTCAAGTCCTTTTATGAAACGTGTTCAACGTTTAGGAAACGATTATCCTCTGAGCTGGTTTTATCCGATAACGAGTTCAATAAGCACACGTTTAATGACACTCGAAGCACATGAAGCTGAAATTAATAACGACTCTGATTATTTCCAATTATTACTCGGAGTCAGTTCACTTGCAGTTCATACCTATGTTAAAAATGAAGATCATTCACTTTTTAGCCGCTCAACTGCACCGCTGAATACTTGGAAACGTTACTTACCGTATGAGGTCGGTGTTGATGTACGAAATGGTGGCTTTAAAGTAGCCTGGGAACCGAGTATCTATTTAACAAAAAATTATTCAATGGACATAAACATTACACCTGTCGCTCATAATCGATTCGCATCAAGATCTATTATGTTCAGCCAAATCAATTTATATTTATCGTGGCAAACAAACTCCTGGTTTAGCTCACTGGGTATCGGTCCTTCCTATACTTATTCCTGGGAAGAAGATCTAAATGCTAAACAGAATAATGTTGGCGCAAGCATTTATATGGGCTTTGTTCGTGATAAAATTCGCTTAACAGCAGGTCAGCGGAGTTTCACTGATAGTGATTTCAGCGGTGATTCTTCTTATTTTATGTTGTCTGTTACCGATGTTCCCGGTTTCGCGTATTGGTTGGGTCAATAATTACAGCAATATCATTTTAATATTCTATACTGTTATCCTATGAGAATTGGAATTGATCTTGGCGGTACTAAAATAGAAGGCATTGCACTTGATGACAATGGTGCTGAATTATATCGCAAACGGGTTGCGACACCTCAATATGACTACGATGCAACAGTTCAACAAGTTGTTGATCTCATCAACGACATAGAACTACAAATAAAATCCAGTGGCACTGTCGGGATGGGCATTCCCGGCGCCATATCCCCCGCAACTAGATTAGTAAAAAATGCTAACTCAACCTGGTTAATCGGTCGAGAGCTGCAACTCGATTTATCCAATAAACTCAATCGCGAAGTTCGTATAACAAATGATGCAAACTGCTTTGCAATGTCCGAAGCTACTGATGGTGCTGCAGCCGGTGCGAATTGTGTATTTGGTGTGATTATTGGAACCGGCACTGGTGGCGGTATTGTTGTTAACGGCACTATACTCACTGGAATTAATGCTATCGGTGGAGAATGGGGACACAACCCAATGCCCTGGCCTGATGATAATGAACGGCTCGTTGCTGATTGTTACTGCGGCAAACAGGATTGTATCGAAACCTATTTATCCGGTACAGGATTTGAGCGAGATCACAAACTCATCACTGGTCAGGATATATCATCCCCTGACATTATTAGTGCCGCCGATCATGGTAACAAGAGTGCACTCGATAGCCTGGAGCGTTATGAACGGCGCATGGCAAAAGCATTAGCAAGCGTGATTAACATTATTGATCCCGATATTATCGTTTTAGGTGGTGGTATGTCGAATGTATCGCGTCTTTACACTAATGTGCCCGAACTATGGCAGGAATATGTTTTTTCAGATCAAGTCGATACTAAACTTGTTGCACCCAAATTTGGAGACTCCAGTGGTGTTCGCGGCGCTGCGTGGTTATGGCCAAATAAAATTAATTAGCCGCCAAGGCAAAAAACGGAATGACATTTCTGTCGTTCCATTTTTTTTCACTACTAAAGCAAGTTTAAAACTAAAATGGACCTGGACCTACATGGAATGGTCGCATCATTTCATGATCTTCATGAGATAAAATATGGCAATGCCAGACATAACGTCCCGGTTTATCAAACTTCATTTTAATCATTGTTACTTCACCAGGATAACAAAGCACTATGTCTTTTGGTCCTTGTTCTGTATTTAGCACACGTTGTTTGGCTCCAACTACAATATTTTCTAATCGGAAACCATTACCGACACCACCATCGTGGGTATGAACCGGAATATCAACTGCTGTTGCGGTGTACTTATTACGACGCAATATTTCGAAATGCACTAAATGCACATGAATAGGATGTGCATCACCCGTGTCATTATAAATTTCCCAAATTTCAGTATCGCCCAAACCAGGATTTTCTGTAATGGGTGCTCCCCAGATCATTGATCCATCTACTGCATTTCCAGAAACATCGGTTACAGGTTCAGCTGTTCCCAACATAGGCATTAAGCGACCATATTGATCCGTTCCTTCATATAATCCTAATTTACGAGTACGGATTGCATCTTGAGGTACACCTTGAAAATTACCTTGCATTTCACCCGGGAAATTATCCGGAATACTTGAATTTATTGGTTTTGAAATATCAAACGCCATAATACGATCGGTGCGGCGATTAGGATATAAATCTTCTGGTGTAGGTAAATCACCACCAAATGGTGAATCACCCAAAATATTTTCAACGATGATACGTGAACCTGCTGGTATTGCTTCAGCACCAAAATTAAATACGATATCAAGACGCTCACCCGGTAAGAAATCAACTTCCGTTACACGAGCTGATGCTGTTAATAATCCTTGATCAGATCCAACGACAAGAAAATCAAGCGGTGCAGAAGCATTTATGAAATCAATATCACCAGCTGGCACAACGCGGAAACGTAAACGCATAAAGCGACTATCGCAACCATTTAAAAAACGCATTCGGTAATTACGAGGTTCAACATCTGCTTTTGGCCAAAGTTTACCGTTTACAACAATATGGTCGCCAAAAAATTCTGCTAAAGCCGATGGTCCACCAGGAATTGGGGGTGTTGCACCTTCTCCGGTAATGAAATCATCCCACGCAGGATCACCGGCAAAAGCAGGATAAAATAATTCACCATCATCTTTAAACATACGGTCTTGAACGCTATATGCTAATTCGTATTGTTCAGCAGGTAGTTGCAGCGGATTGTTATGCTTACCGGTATCCATATCATCACGAATAATATAAAAACCTGATAATCCAGCATAAACATTCAAACGGGTAACACCCAGTGCATGATCGTGATACCACAATGTGCCAGCACTTTGACTATTATCATAAACGAAACTATCACTAACCCAGCGTGGACCACGACTGGCTGAGGTTGTACCAGTGAAATATTCAGGGTTACCATCAACCGCAGGATCACTATGACCACCGTGCAAATGTGGCACTAATGGCACACCATCAGTTGCCATTGAAACACCTTCATAACCCGGTAGTGAATAACACCAATGCAGAGATTCATCAACTGGTAAAATATGCGGTAATGGGCTTCCCAATGCATCGGTTAAATCATTAGACCAGTTAACCGTTGCAGCTTGATTACTTTGAACTTCAAATGTCTTACCAGGCCATGTTGCCTGTTTACCACTATCACTGTAACCCCAAATGGTTGTTGACAATGGTGCACCTAAAGCATTTTTTAAACCGGTCATTTGTACGGCTTGTTGCATGCCAACATTGTATATATTGCCTGGGTTTGCTTTCAGTTTAAAATTAGGAGCAAGTGCGTTCACTGCGATTTGAGTAAACATATCCTGAGCTGCCGGATCAGATAAGTTAACTCCTAAGGTAGCAGCATGGGCTCTATTAAAGAGTACACCACTACCGACTAAACCCGCTGTAGCACCCGTGGCACTGGCAGTTAAACCAAATTTCAAAAAATCGCGACGTTTCATACTTTTCCCTTTTATTATTTTAATAATTAGTTATAAATCAGATTTACAACATTCCATGTCATCAGGCGATAATTAATACTGATTACGTGGCAAAGGAATATATAAGTTATTGAAGGAACAGCATCTAAGCTACAAAACGTAATTGAATGGTAGGGTTACCCTACTTTATTGACGGCAATGAAAAGAATAAAGGTATAAATTTAGTTAATAGACTGGATTAAAGTTTTTGGAAATATCTAAATGCCTAGATCAAGGTATAACAATGATTTACAGTGCAAGTTTTTAAAAAGTAAATAATTAACTTGGGCTAAATAATACAGTAGAAAAAAACTACGTAGTGAATACTTTCTACATAAAAGTAGCGCTTTTCGCTTTACTCTTAGTCATTAGTAAACCAATAAAGAATTGTTAAAAAGCACTATACTTTAATTAAATTAATTTACTATTAACAACATCACAATATTAAAAAGATTTTAAAAAAATTAAATCCCAAACACCATGCCCCAAACGCTGGCCACGATGTTAAAATCAATACTTCTAATAATTTTGTTAAATGTAAATATATTATATTAAAATTCTCTCATAAATATATTTTTCACTATAATTGGCGTGCATAATATTCAAATGTTGCTTGAATTCTTTTCTCAAGAAGTAACCAATCATGTGCCTCCTTAGCCATAATAGGATCAATTGATTGTATTTTTCCAGCGGATAAAGCTAACAATTGCAATTTAGCTGCATGCTCACACTGTATTGCTAACACACATGCTTGTTCAATTGAATTTCCTGTAATTAGAAGTCCGTGATGCCCCAGTAAAATACCACGATTATTGCCGAGAGCTCTTGATATAACTTCACCATTAATTGAACCAAAAGGAAGTCCAGGCCAATTTTTCATATAGGCAATATCATTAAAAAGCATACAAGTATCCATATGGGATATGGATAGTGGGCAACCCAACATTGATAATGCTGAAATGTATAATGGATGAGTATGTATTATACATTTCACATCTGGTCGAACAGAATATATTTGTAGATGAAATTGATTTGCAGGATTAACTGAACCTTTGCCTTCAAT
>CAYOHQ010000211.1:0-6372 GCA_964403805.1 uncultured Thioalkalispiraceae bacterium
CATACTTCCCCCTAAAATGGTAATAATAAATTTTAAAAAGTAAATCTGACTGGACTCATTCTAAATAACGATATTCTGTATTTAGCGTATAGTTATAATTTATGCACTTATCATACAAACAAAAGTGACTAGTTACCATGAATATTACAGGAATTTAAAGAAGCGTGACACCGGGATTTATTATTTATTCACCAAAAAAATTTGGAATTCGTTTTTTGAAAGCATTAAAACAATAACGATCAATAACCGTGTCGCATTGATTTTCCATTAGTAATAATACATTAGCAAGCGGCATTGCTTTTGAACGCGCTTTATCTGTCATTAGCGAATCAAACAAATTTGCAACGGATATAATTCGAGTTTCAAGCGATAATCGGGATTCTGACAATCCTCTTGGATAACCTTTGCCATCCAATTGTTCATGATGCGAGCTGGCAACTTTTGCTAACTCTTTAAAGGACTGCAAATGCCGTAGTAATTCAAACGTATTACGAGAATGAAATTTAGCATCATCAATTTCACTATTGCTTAACGCAGTTGACTTATCTAAAATCAAATTTGTTAATCCCATATTACCAAAATCATGCAGCAATGCACCACGGTACAACCAGCGCCTGCGTCCAACGGACAAGCCTAATTCATTTGCGATGGCATCAGAATATAAAGCCACCCGGGTACTATGACCATGAGTATAGGGACTTTTAGAATCCACAATTTGAGCAAAGGCTGTTGCAATGTCATCGAGTCGATCATCATCAATAGTAACATTGCTATTACCCGGTTCTAAAGCATAGACCTGTTCTTTTAAAATTGATTCAACTTTAAATGATTCCCAGGTTTCTTTAGTTTTATCTTCCTGAAAAAAATCCACCGCTATTTTAACTATCTCAGGATTAAACCAGCTTGATGAACGTTTCTGTATTATTTCAGCGGCTTTTTCATAACCGTAATTTTGATAACATACATCAAAGACCTCAGAAAGTAACGCAAGTTGTGAACTGATAGGAATAACATGATCTTTAACACCATCAGCATAGCCTTTGCCATCCCAATGTTCATTTAATGAATGTATGCCATCGGCAACATTATCATTAAAACCCAATTGGATAACTAAATCAGCACCCCGCTCGGATCGAGTTCTAATTAATTCGTTAAGATAATAACGGCCATTTAAAACCAGTGGCAAGATTCTGGCAATACGCGATAATCGACCGGTATTAATACTGGTGTTTGTGAAAATAAACCGACAACTTTTAAAAAAACTATTGGTGTTAACTAATTTTAATCCATGCTTAATTAATTTCTCATCATTAGCAAAGAGAACAGATAATTTAGATGAAATGCTTGTACCACCACAATCTTTTAATAGTAAAACATAATATAAATCCCATAATACATCAGTATTGAGCGATAAACGCTTACCAATATTACTACCCAGCCAACAACAACGCAGACTGTGACCCGCTTTAACACCCTCGGCCAGATCTAAAGCGTAACTAAATGCACCGATAACTTCAGAGAGTAATAACCGTTGTGGTTGCGGTAGTAGATCAACAACACTTGCATTCGACATTAGAAATAATTACCTTACAAAAAATAGAATATAGTTGCACAAATTTTGAACATATCTATTAATCGGCATCACACAGAGCAGCTTTAGCCTCGGCAATTAATTAATGAGTGTAAGTGAAATTCAGTAACGAAGTTTCGATGAAACCGTTTATACCGATACAGAAAAACTTTAATGATTTTTAGGTTAAATTAAATCTTACTGGAAAACAGTAAATGAAATCCTTGCTCAGAACCTTGCAACCATTTAAATGCAAGTGAACTATTTGCTTTTAAAAAATACGCCATTCCAATGCTATAGGTAATATTGGATTTATTATCAAAACGAATTGATTGCGATAAGGGAGCGAGTGCACGTTGATTACCGGACTCCTCAAAATAATAAACATCTGCCAGCAATTGTGTATTCGTACCGAGATTATAATAATTTTTAACACCAAGCGATATATCATACCAGGTAATGTTAACCGTTTGATTCCCGTCTTTACCTTCTAATTGATGATATTGGTATTTAGCAGGTATAGTCAGTTTATATTTACTAGCCTGTACTACAGTATAATCCACAGCGATACCACCAAAATATCCAATTGCATAACGGGCTGCTTTAATCACATTGCCATCCTGAAGTTGTTCCTGATAACCAAGAATTAAACTGCCGGAAAAATTATTAGATAATTGTTCTGTACCTAAACCAGTGATTGAATTAAATTGTGTTGCCATTGTTTTATTATTATAAGTTCGATCCAGTTCAGTGTGGGAGATATTCAATTCAAACCGAGTAATCCCCTCACCCCAAGCTGAATGAACCATCGCGAAGAACAAAATCATTATAGTGATTTTGATCATTGTTTTAGTCAATAAAATATTAATAACTAACATGTAAATTTATGAGCACGGTTGAATTATCAGTAAAGTTAAATCATCAGTGTTGCCTGTTGAGCCTTGATGTAATTTCAAAGCAGATTTTATATCAGACATAAGCGACTCTACGGAATTACTACTATTTTTAATTATATCAAGTAAAGCCTGTTCTCCAAATTGCTCACCCTCGGGAGATTTTAATTCTGTAACGCCATCAGTGTAAACTACAAAAATATCATTTTTATTTATCACTACTTCCGATGACTGCCAATGGTTCCCCTGGCTAATTCCAAGTGGTATGCCAATTTTATCTGATAATATTTCTATGCTATTATTTTCTGCTCGTTTAAGCACTGGTGGTGGATGACCGGCATTAGCATAACTTAATAGTCGATTATTGGTTTGATAACTACTAACAAAAGCAGTAATAAAACCATTTCGAATTAAGCGTGTAAATAGATACTTATTGGCATAGTTAAAAACACCTGCCGGTCCTTCATCCCTGTCCGGATGATACGTTCGTAATATAGCATCAAACATTGAAATTTCAACTGCAGAAGCGGTTCCATGTCCTGAAGCATCTGCAATAATAATTCCAAATATTTCATTACTATTAGGTTCATCAGTATTTAAAAATTCAGTTAATCGTGCAATATCATAATAATCGCCACCGGATAACTGATAGGGTTCGTATAAAACAGCCGTATTTATTTCATCAAATTTTATTTCGCCTTGCGGTAATAGTTGCTGCTTAATATTGGCAACAGACTTTAATTCTCCTTCAATCCAGTCATTTGCTTCTTTTAATTTTTTTGATTCCTGAATACTTTCGATGTAATTAATTACCAAGGTTGATACTAATAAGGTACGTTCGATATCAACATTATCCAGCTGATTTGACTCCGTAAAAAATAAAACAAACCACCGTTTAATGTTTTTTTGATGGAAGACAGGAAACGTAATGGCATCAACATAGGCTTTGAACATCCCACCAAATATTGAGCTAATACCAGATTCTTTCCCAATATATTTTACCGGTTCAAATTCATTCAAAAATGTTTTAAAAAAATCACCTGAACAATTTTTTGTGCAATTTTCCTGATCCAGAATATTTTTTTCTTCAACACATACTTTTCCAACATGGTCGTAAAATAAAGAAACTGACACTTTGGAATATTGAGTATTTGATGATGAAAATAATGCTATAGCACATTCACCATAACGATTACGTAATCGATGTGAAATGGAATGAAACATTTTAGAGGGAGCATCATCTTCATGACGCAATTCAGAAATAGTAGTTAGTAACTCTTTCACATAAATCTTCTTAAATTAGCAAACCAGATTAAAGGAGAGATAAAAGCTACTAAAATTATAGATAATTTTTTTATAAATTTACAGAGTTTTAAATAATTTAATTATGTTGCCAAATTATAGACATTGCCAGGAATCCAGTTTGTTTTTATAAACCAGGTAGAAATTTCATCAGCCTCTAAAGGCATGCAAATGTAATGACCTTGAGCTCGATTGCAGCCTAATATTTCAAGTAAATCATAGGTTTCTTTATCGGCAACTCCTTCAGCTGTCACTATTCGACCCATATTATGTGCCAAATCTACTGTCGAACGGACTATTATCGCATCATCATCATCTTCAAGCATATCGAGAACAAACGATTTATCAATTTTTATTTCCTGAGTAGGTAATTGCTTCAAATAAGATAACGAAGAAAATCCGGTTCCAAAATCATCTATCGCCAAGTTAGCACCGATATGATGTAATTGATTGAGCACATCTTTAGCCCGTTTCAAATCGGTCATCATGCTATTTTCAGTTATCTCAAGTGTTAAGTTACACGGAATTGTATTAGTTGATTTTAAAATTTCATTCAGATATTTAGGAAAATTAGAATCTTGAATATCAGACATTGATAAATTCACATGCATGTCAATATTGATTCCTTGTTTTCTCCACCGCTGAGCCTGCTCTAGCGATTTTTCAAGAACCCATTGTGTAATCAAACTCATAATTCCGGCATTTTCAGCAAGTGGAATAAAAATTTCTGGAGAAATTACACCGGACTCGGGATGATTCCAACGAATTAATGCTTCAACACTCGATATTTGACCCTTGCTGATATTAATTATCGGTTGATAATAAACTACAAGTTCTTTATTTTTAATCGCCTTATGCAATTCACCGGTTAATTTCAAGCGATTCAATGAATATTGATCTTGCTGCTCATCATATAAAGAATATCCACACTGTTTCGATTTCGCAACATACATTGCAATATCGGCTTTTTGAACAAGAGTGTCACAATCAAATCCATCATGAGGATAAACTGTAATCCCGATGCTCATAGCAACATTTAAATTATGACCTTCAATTTCAAATGGCACGGATAAACTATTGATCAACTTCAAAGCAATTGCTTGAGCGATACCCGAACCAGTATCGGGAAGTACGATTGCAAATTCATCACCACCAATTCTTGCGATAGTATCAGTATCACGTAAAATCTTTTTTAAACGAGGTGCAATTTTCTGAATGAGTAAATCACCTGCAACATGACCCAAAGTATCATTAATCTCTTTGAACCGATCCAGATCCATTAATAATATACTAACTTGTTTTTGTTTTGGGTTTTGACTGCTAATGGCTTTTTTTAATCGCTCGAGTAACAAACTGCGATTAGGTAAGCCCGTCAAACTATCGTGTAAGGCATGGTGCCGTTCCAGTAATGCAATATGTTGCATTTGTAATATATTTTTAAAATTCATTCGGCTAACAATAAGCACAAACAAACTACCACCCAATAACAACAGTGATACGATAACACCAGTTTTTGTTCCTATACTATTATAGATAGAAACGCCGTAAGCAATAAATCCGACAATAAACAACAACACCAAAAAATACAGCGATTGCCAATTAGCGCCTAGCTGAAAACGATTATTCATAATGCGCCGGGTCGTTAGTAAGGAAGCTATGAGCATCGCACAGCCGATAATTACCGCACTAAAAGATATTACTTTTAATATCACCATAACTGAGGAATCCGTTGAATTGTATGTTTGAATTGATAACTCTAAATCTGGCTATATTTTAATTAGATATGTTATTTTTAGCAATGCGCTTTAAAACAAATAACAACACAAATAACATAATGTGTTAAATTCAGACACTATTAAGTTGTTTGTGAGTTAAAATCTCATATAAAAAACAGACTATGTACATTTATCGATCAATTATTATGTAAAATGAAATCACATTACTGTCCATGCGGTAGCAATCTGCCAACACAAGACTGCTGCATAAATTTTATTAAAAATAACCAATCACCCGATACCGCTTTACAATTAATGCGCTCGCGTTATACCGCCTACATTCAAAGCAATGTAAAATATTTACTATCCAGCTGGCACCAAACTACTCGCCCAACAACGTTAGATTCAAATGACTTCAAAAATACAATCTGGCAACAGCTCTACATCGTTGATTTCAATTACGGATTAAAAAACAATAAGCACGGCAGTGTTGAATTTGTAGCCTACTTTAGTAATAACAACACACTCGGAAAACTACATGAAATCAGTCAATTCATAAAAGAAGACAAGCAATGGTTTTACCTTGATGGAAAAATAATACCAGAATCAAATTTCCAACCACCAAGAAACTCACCCTGTTACTGTCGCAGTGGTAAAAAATTCAAACAGTGTTGTTTAAACAAATAATAATTATAACAACTCAGCATATATTAATATTAAGGAGTATAAACAAATTACTGCACTATTCACCGGCTTCGGAACAGGGATACCCTAATCAAGACACACTTTAGAACGATTGCATCGTTCATTAAGTACTTCCTCGCTTCGCTCAGGTCGCGCAAAACATTGCCATCCATGGCTTGCTCGGGTGCCGCGTCCTGCGGCACACGGT
>CAYOHQ010000212.1:0-6241 GCA_964403805.1 uncultured Thioalkalispiraceae bacterium
TGACTTTTGTTGTTTTTGTTTTTTTTTTTTTCAAGCAGAAGACGGCATACGAGATGCGCCTTAGTCGCGTGGGCTCGGGGATGTGTATAAGAGACTGGTTCTGGATGATGTGTTTGGATTACAACTTCGCCTTGAATCGCCTCACGGCCGGCGCGTCCGGAGACTTGCAATATTAATTGCGCCATGCGTTCACTGGCTCGAAAATCTGCACTGAATAATCCCTGATCGATGTCGATTATTCCAACTAAAGTCACGTTTGGGAAGTGATGGCCTTTGGCTATAATTTGAGTGCCGAGTAAAATGTGGTGTTTACCCTGATGGATGTCGTTAAATATTTTATCGAGTGCGCCTTTGCGCCTGGTATTGTCACGATCAATTCGCACAATACTGGAATCGGGAAAATATTGTTCTAGTGCTTCTTCAATTCGTTGTGTTCCGTGGCCAATGTTTAATAAATTATCACTGTCACAACTTGGGCAACGTGTTTCAATCGGGCGTTCGGAGCCACAATGGTGGCAACGCAGTCGGTTTGCGCTCAGGTGGATGGTCATGTGTTTGTCGCAACGTAAGCAATCGGCACACCAGCCACAATCGTGGCACATTAACGTGGGTGAATAACCGCGGCGATTTAAAAACAGGATAACTTGTTTGCCTTGCTCTAAATGATCACGAATGCGTTCTAATAATAACGATGACAGGCTTTGCTTCATTGGCAAATGGCGAACATCAATTATATTAATTTGGGGTGGAATAGCATCTCCTGCACGTTCGGGTAATTCGAGTAGGCTGAAACGGTGTTGCTGCACATTATATAAGCTCTCTAGTGACGGGGTTGCCGAGCCTAATATAATAGGGATATTTAAATTTCGGGCCCGAATAATGGCAATATCCCGGGCAGAGTAGCGAAAGCCGTCCTGCTGTTTTAATGACAGATCATGTTCTTCATCAATGATAATCAGGCCGGGATTTATCATCGGAGTGAATACTGCTGAACGTGTGCCGATCAAAATATCAGCACTACCATCGCGAAATGCCAACCACGCGGAGAGCCGTTCGGCATCATTTAACCCAGAATGAGAGCAAACAACAGTGGCATTCAGACGCTGCTGGAAGCGACTGAATAATTGCGGTGTTAGACCAATTTCTGGAACCAGAATCAATACCTGCTGTTTTCGAGCCAGGCATTCCTGTGTGGCCTGCAAATAGACTTCGGTTTTGCCACTGCCGGTTACCCCATGGAGTAGAAATGCAGTAAAAGTATTTTGCTCAATCGCTTCGAGCAAGGCAGTAACAGCAAATTGCTGTGCTGAATTTAACTGGTGATTATTGCTTTGAGCTGCATTTTTATTCTGATTAGTGTCGTATTTTGAAAGTGATGTCGTTTGCTCTGATTCCCGTACCCAGTTTTTTTTAACGAGTCGTTTTACAGTATCACGCCAGTTTCCAGAGTTTGTTTGAGTCGCAAAATCCTGCTCATTCAAGCCTATTTTTTGAGCTTCTGCCAGTGACTGTAAAATCTGTTTTTGTTTGGGGGCGCGGTTCAAGCTAGTCGCACTGGATTGCAGCTGGGTTTGACCTGCCTCGGTGATTTGCCACACTTTTTGTGTCGCCGCTTGAGCTGCTTTGCCCTGGCGCAGTAAGGTCGGTATTGCAGCTTGAATCACTTCACCAATCGGGTGCTGGTAGTATTGACTTGCCCACTGCAGTAATTTGAGATCACTAGTGTTAAGCAAGGCAGTAGTATCAAGAACAGATTCAATTACCCGTAATTTATTTGTGGCAACTGTGCTACTTTCAATTTGTTGCACCACAATCCCAACCACCAATTTGCCACGGAACGGAACCATCACACGCATGCCTGGCTCGATAGGCTCCTGAGCCTGGTCAGAATTAAAATTAAAACTCATTCCCGAATCAGTATGGCTATCCGAGCCAGGTGCAAGATAATCAAACACGCGACGTAAAGGTGACGCAACAGCGACCTGAAATAGCTGATTTTTCGGCTTCATGGCGTGATTATTTGGGCAATTTTAGTGGCTTGCAAGGTCATAAGTTTTTTATATAATAACACTCTATTAGCTTAGTAAAACTGTGCTTATCATTTACCAATAATCTTGAAGGTTATCCACAGATTTTGTGGATAACTTTGTGGATAGTTAGTGGTAAACAGACTCTAAGCCGCATAGTTGTTACCGTTTTATTAAATCGTCTAATAAATCACCATTGGCTATATATCTTTATTTATCATAAGCTTATACTGTTTTTATAAGCGCAAAGTGTTAAATTTGATTTTATTATGAAATTTAAAATGCTCAGCAGTTGAGCTGTGAATAAAATTCAAAAAAACTTCAATTTTAGTCTTGCGCAAATTGTTAGTCCTATGTTAGCTGTTAAATTCAGTGTTTTTTCTGTATGAAATTTAGCCATTATTAGGCTTTGCTTATACATTTTCTTTATCCAAAATCCAAAATAATTCCAAAAAAGTGACTTACTGACTGGAATTTACAGGAATAGCCAAACCATCGATACTTTTCGCGTTTGCATTTTGACGATATTCGATCAACGCCTGCTCATCTCTTTTTTCAGACCACTCGGATAAGATCTCACGTTGTGCCACAAAGTCCATCAGTGGCACACCAAAGCCACACGAGGTTTGAATTCTATTTATATTTAATCGAAATAATTGTCTTACTGCTGCTATGGATTCAGGAAATTCAGCGCGTAATGTCGCCCAGTCCGGATGCCCGGGTAAGATTGCTTCGGCGTTACCATACAATCTCAATATTTTCGGTTTGCCAGTGAAGGCACAAAACATCACGGTTAATCGGGAATTCTCGGTAACGTGAGCGGCGGTTTCATTACCACTGCCCGTTAAATCCAACAGTAGTACCTGATTCGGGTCCATAATTCGCAAGCTATGCACACCACGCGGTGATACATTAATATGACCGGAATCGCTTCGTGGTGCTGAAGCGACAAAATACATTGGCTGTTCTGATATCCAGTCAGCTAATTCTGTTGAGATTTCGCTATGTACTTTTGCCATGGTAATACTCCAAATAAAGCACTTAGTATGAAGCCGCTCTATCAGACACACAAGTGCAAATAACTGTAATTAATTAGGGAGAATGAAGGCGGATGAAAGAATCATGGCAATCAATTGAGCAAGCCATTTCTGAAGCAACAGGCTGTTCATTTAAAATTAGCACACAAAGCACAATTTCAGGCGGTTGCATAAACAGCGCCTATAAAATCGAAAGTAGCAATAGCGGTTTCTTTGTAAAGTTAAATGATGCCGATTTACAGGATATGTTTGAGGCTGAATTTCACGGTCTGGCTGAAATGGAACGTAGTGATACAATTACTGTACCGCATCCTATTTGTACAGGTGTTTCCGGGAACTCCGCATTTATCGTACTTGAATTATTACAGTTTGGTCTTTCAAATAAATTCGCAATGGCAGCTATGGGGCAGCAACTCGCCGCGATGCATCAAACACAACAAAGACAACACGGTTGGACTCGAGCTAATACCATTGGCTCAACACAACAGCTCAATTCACAACATCAGAACTGGCAGGATTTTTGGCAAACCAACCGACTGGGTTTTCAATTAGAATTGGCAGGGCAAAACGGTTATCGCGGTAGTCTGCATAAAAAGGGCGATAAATTGATGGAAAAAATGTCAGGTTTATTTCCTGATGGCAACCCAGTCGCATCATTACTGCATGGTGATTTATGGTCGGGTAATATGGCTATTTTAGAATCGGGTGATCCGGTCATTTTTGATCCGGCAGTTTATTATGGTGACAGGGAAACCGATATCGCGATGACTGAGTTATTTGGCGGATTTTCAGAAAGTTTTTATCAAACCTATAACGAACATTATCCACTGGATTCAAATTATGCTATTCGTAAAACATTTTATAATACCTATCATATTTTAAATCACTTGAATTTATTTGGTGGTGGTTATGGCCAACAGGCAGAATCCATGATGGATAGCGTGTTGTCTGAGTTGGGTTAATACCGTGTGTGACAATAACTAAAGATAAAACAGCTCACCTTTAAATCATTTTTAAGTTATCATTTAAGCACAAGAAATAATTGGGATTAATAAAAGTGAAAAAATATTTAATTGTCGTTTTATTACTATGCAATGCAGTCGCAATTGCTGAACCACGGCTACGGCCAGCCGACTGGTCAACACTGGTAATTGGAACATCACTTGATAATTTATATCAGGTGGATAAGGGGGTTTTTCGATCTGAACAACCCAATACTCGAGGCTTTATTGAATTAGAACATTTTGGTGTTAAAGAAGTGCTTAATTTGCGTGACTATCATTCAGATGATGATGAAGCGAGTAAAACAAAATTGAAATTGCACCGCTTAAAATTGGAAGCAGGGTCAATTACTGAAGAACAAATAACAAAAGCATTAATTGTTATTAAAAATCGTAAAGGCCCAATATTAATTCATTGCTGGCATGGTTCAGATAGAACTGGAGGTGTGTTGGCATCTTACCGGGTTATTTTTAATAACTGGTCTAAACAAAAAGCCATCGATGAAATGCGCAACGGTGGCTTTGGTTATCATGCAACACTATATCCAAACGTTGTCAGCTTGATTAATAATTTAAACGTTAAAAAAATTAAATCAAAACTCGGTTTAAATTAAATTTGTTGCTGTACACTTTGTAGTAAACTAACAATTTTTTGGGACAAGGCTGCAACTTTAGCATACTCTTGCTCGGCTTCAGGCAACTGTCCATTTTCTTTTAATTCAATAATAGTTTTAATAATGGCGTGCAGTTCGGTGTGTGGTGGCTCGATGTCCTGCATATCCGAAATATGTCCATAGTTAGCTAATCCTTCATCGTAATACCATTTCCCCAAAACGCAATGCTTGTGTGACACGGCTTGCTCCAAACTTAATGATTCTCTGCCGTCTAAAAATCCACGTAGACGGCTTTTCCAGGCAAGGTGAGCAGCGATGGCATTTTGGAAATCAAACGAAGTGCCGTTATCACCGCCAACTTTAAATACTTGAACGCTTGCCTGTAAGTTAGAGGATAAGTTGGCTATATTTTCACTCGCCTTGGCTGTTTGTAATGAGCTTTCAGTGGTGTCCACTGCTTTTTCACTAATCGATACTATATTGCGGTTAATTTCTTCTGCCACTGCGGTTTGTTGTTCAGATGCGGTCGCAATTTGCGTGCTCATGTCACTAATGGATGCCACCATTGTTGTAATATTTTGCAATGATTCGCTTGCTTGTGATGCCTGGCTAACACTTTCCTCTGCCAATGTTTTACCTTGCAGCATGACCTGACCGGCATCTTTGGCGCCAACCTGAAATTTTTCAATTAGCGATTGTATTTCCTGCGTCGATTCCTGCGTACGTTGTGCTAATGTTCGAACTTCATCGGCAACCACGGCAAATCCCCGGCCTTGTTCACCAGCGCGAGCAGCTTCAATTGCCGCATTTAATGCTAATAGATTAGTTTGATCCGCAATACCGCGGATAGTATCAAGAATTGAACCAATGTTTTCACTTTCCACTTCAAGCTTTTGAATAACAGTAGCAGCACGTTCTACTTCACTGGAAAGATTGTTAATGCTACTCATTGTTTGGGTCATGATTGTTTGGGTTTTTGCTGCTTCATCATTAGTATTGGTGGCAGACTCAGCGGCACTGGCGGTATTACGCGTTACTTCCTGAACGGTGCTGCTCATTTCATTCATTGCAGTTGCGACTTGCTCAATTTTACTTTGCTGAGATTGCATACCATTGCTGGTTGCTTCTGATAAGGATGCCATATCATTGGTATCACCAGCCATTGTTAAAAAGTTTTCTGAAATGTTTTTTAATACGTCCTCGAAAGATTGCATGAGTTGATTAAATTCGACTGAAGCCCTGCCTAGTTCATCTTGATGACTGTCTTTCATACGTATCGTTAAATCTTTGCTTTTACTCACCTGGCTCAAAGTCGATGTTAATTGGTTGATTCGTTGTAATAATTTCTTAATTGAAAGTGTTAAAATAATGAGCATGATCATTGCCATGCTGGTAAGGACAATATAATCAGTAGTTAAATTAATTACACTGTGATTTAGAGTATTAAATCCTTCTTTATATGTTTTCAATTGTTCTTTAATAAAAGTGTCTAGCGGAATAGATAATAATTCTGCTTTATTATCAAAATCTACTTTCGACACTTTTGCCATTTTGAGTATCTG
>CAYOHQ010000213.1:0-6135 GCA_964403805.1 uncultured Thioalkalispiraceae bacterium
TTCTTGGGTTAGTTTATCCCATTTCGGTGTCCAGATTCATTAGACCACATCAATGTTCATCCATATCGATACCAGTAATTTGACTAAATGCATTAGCAGCAATATATAAATATTCTGATTGTTCCATAATAATTAATAGCCAGTTAACAGCATGTGGATCACCTAAAGTTGCAACAGACTTAATGATAATTTCAATATCAGTTCCATTTTTAACCATTTCTGATATCCAATTTCGGGCTATATCTACTGGTAAAACTCGAAATACAACTTGTAGCGCATTATTTTGATAAACTCCGTCTTTAATTAAGTAGTGTTTTAGATTATTCGCAGCAGATTTATTACCCAACAAAATAGCAGACCAGTTTGCCCAAAAAGCAATTTCATCAATTTCAGAATTCATGGCAGCATTTAATGCCGGTTTTAAGTCTTGCCTTTTTAACTCTCCAATTAATCTCAGAGCTCTGGCGTATAATTTTATGTGTTTAAGGCAATCTTCACGCTGGAATAACTTTGTCAATAACTCACCCGGATCCTTTCTACGAACACTGTAAGCCGCAATAGCCAGATATTTATGATTCATATCTTTGCTATTTAATAGATTAGTGAGCCAAGAATTAACTGTATTGTCCGACAACCAACCCATTGCAGATATAACGCCGTTAAATGAATCATTATTTTTAAGACCAGCAGTAATGACAGCTTTAATTTTATCCATATCATTACTTCGAAATGCAATTACACTTGCTGTAAAAATTTCACCGGGTAGATTCGACTCAATAACTGGTTCACAAACTAGCCAAGCACTCGCTATAGATGTCATTAGACCATCAAGATTTGCTTCAATACGCTCTTCTAGATCAGCAATATCTGTAATTCTGTAACTGGTATCGATAAGTGCATTTGAACGCAAAAACCATAAATAGGCCGAATTATTTACATATTCTTTATACATGCCTGATTCACGGTGATTATACAATGTACTCAAAGTGTCTCTACAGTTTACTTGATTGACAACCAGTCGCTTTACACTCCCGAATGCGATCTCGAATTGAATTAGTTCTACTAACAGTCATATTTGTTGTGCAACCTAAACTAACAAAAAAATTCGGCCCTTTCCTTAAACTACAGGAACTATTTCTATTTTTAATCCATTTTAATTGCGTTTTCTTCAACGTGCTTTTTTCATTATCAGTAAGCAGTGTTCGTAATTTTTTATAAACAACATTAAGTTCTTTATCTGCCTCACCGTATACTTTATTTAAGCAATATAAGCCATCAAAATCGTCTCTTGGTTTACTACAATTATCAGCGAATACTGATACTGAACTAAACATCATTGTTAAAAAGATAAATACCTTCATTTCTTTCTCCTTATTATAAAATTTATTTTTACCATTACTCCCTAACGAAGCGAAGTGATAAACGTTTTGAATTTTTTGCATATAAATATCTGGATTTCGTAGTCAACTTGAGCTACTAACTGTACAGGGTGATTAATATCAACTCACATAAAATAATAGTATGTAACAGAATCACCTCCGAACTCGAGTTAATCAGTTACTTCAATTAAAAGCTTATTCTTCAATTAGAATTTTAGTTATACTTTTACTTATTTTTGAATAATTTCTAATTCTCGCCCATCTTGCAAATACAAAGTATCTCCATCCCAGCCTGAATATAATTCTTTATTATTAATGTCGAAAAATGGATTTTTTTTGCTATTAATAGACAATTTTCCTTTATAATCAACTTCTCCAATAGAATGATATATTATAGCCCTATATATATTTAATTTATCTTTTTTATTTTTTTCAATTATCAGATATACACCCCCATCGTCACCTCCAACCCAAATTGCATTTTTAGGTACAGATTGTGGTCGCTCACGAATTTGATTATCATTTCTTGAATTATCACACCCAGAAAATATTGTGACAATTAATAAAAGTAAAAGTTGGCAAAAGTATTTATTATTATTTTCAATCACATTAAACTCCTTAATAATTTCCAATTCCTTCTAAAATTAAATTACTACCATTATAATCAAGATCAGTGAAATCATCTCTAAATTCACCAATATAAGAATTTGGTCTAGGATCAATCATCCAATGCACGTTCCAGATAGCGGAAATGTGGTTTTAGTCTCCATTTTGTTTTTTATTTAAACCAAGTTAAGATTTATACATGCTATTTTTATAGTCAACCTGGATCTTGAGATTCATATTTCATTTTATAAATTAAATACTTATCATTTACCTTTTTAAAATGAAAAGTAAACCACACTGTGTCGTAGTTACCCGTGATATAAATCATCAGTTTTTCTTTATTGTAATTTTCGCTCATTGTCTCAAACGACTCTTTAACATAACCATGGAAATCGAATTTAAGTGTGTAATTCTTTCCTTTTTTATTTTTACACGCCCACCCTTTACCCGTTTTTATAACATCAATATTAACTATTTTGTCTATGTTAGTATTAAGAACTGCTAATGCAACACCATCAGTATCCCCATCACAGCGATTATCATCATGAAAAATAAATTCAAACTTACTATCAAAGTAGCCTGCAATTTTTTTATGCTTCTTTAAGGCTCCAATGAATTTTTTAGCCGTAACTTTAGCAGCAGGGTTATTTTCCCAAATTGAAGGCGCTGCATATACGGGTTGAAAATATACAAACATAAATAAAATCAGTATATTTAAATAATTACAATTCATACAGTTTCATTAACCAGAATAAAATTCTGTAACATCAATAACTTTCGAATCGGGTTTATTAACCGCCAAAATCAAACTGGCACTATGCCGTTGGGTTTGAGTTCCTTGTTTTAAAATAGTGTGTAAATTATCAACATCCAATGTCATTCCGGCCAAATAACGGCTGCCATTTTGAAAATTGTTTTTATTGTTTTGCCACCAGATTGAAACTAACTCGGGATCTGGCCAGGGGAGATCCTCTTCATAAGCTTGAGTCCAGGGATCTTTTTTGCGTTTTTCAGCTAATGGTGCTTCTCTGCTCTCACACAGCTCAACGTTTATGATACTTAAATCATCTTCCTCTATATCGACTCCGGTAATAAAGCTAAATGCCTCACCTGCTATCGGAGCATATTCAGGATCATTCATCCATTCGATTAATGTTGAAACATAATCTGGTAGACCGGCCATTGCGAGATTATATGCTTTTATACGAGGTGAAATTGATGATTTCTGTATTTTCTCTACCGCAACCCATATCGCAGATTTAGCAACAACATCATAATATAAACTCAATGCATTGCGGACGAATTGTGTTTCTGAAAAACAATAATTCTGTAACACTGAAATAGCTCGTGGTAATCCTAATAAACTACCACTAAATGCTGCTTGAAAACAAACAGCTTCATCATAATGCGTTAACAACGACTCAACATTTTCTTTATAATAAACTAATTTATTATTCCCAATATATTTTAATGTTGAAATCACAACATCAGGTGATTTTTTTAAAAAACTAAGGATAGTTTCGTTATCTAACTGCATATCATGTGAACTCAAAGATTCAATTGCTGCAGCGTGAACAAGCGAATTTTTATTACACAAAAGATTTTTAATGACAGGTTTAGCAAACTGTATTTCAGCACAGGATAATGCATCACGCAATTCAGTTGATTGCCGTTGTTGTTTGATTACGCCAAGTGCAGCATCCATAAATTCTACATCATTCGTCTTAATGGCAATCAAAGCCATAACATAAACTGCACCCCAATCTGAAAGATTTAACATCGACAACACTATTTTCTTTTTACTTTCACTTATAAAAAAACAATCAAGATGAGATTCTAGTTGCTGATCAAGGACGTTAAGGTGTTCTCGTTTGAATACAGGACTAACACTAGCCGAATTACGCAAATACCAAGCATAAGGAGCATCATGTTTTAGTTGTTGTAGTATAATAGTAGCAAGAGTTGCTGTATTGCTACTAGAATAAATTGAATTCGTTATTTTCACTATTTTAAATACTATTAGTATTTAGCCATTCTTTGGCTTGCTTCTTCGCTTCGCTTATTTGTTGTGAAGTCATATAAGTTGCAACAAAATCTCGTTTTGTCAATGCAGCTTTCTGTTTACCAGCAGCAATAACAAACCATTTGTATGCTTGAACGAGATCCTGCGATACTCCAAATCCATTTGTATATAATGTCGCTAGATTGTATTGGGCAATATCATCGCCTTGAATTGCAGCTTTGCGATACCACGTAACTGCTTGTAAATAATCTTTCGCTATTCCATGACCGAAATGATACATAACAGCCAAATTTGCTTGCGAAGTGGCATCCCCTTGATGTGCTGCTTTACGATACCAGTAAAGCGCTTGTTGATAATCTTGAACAACACCATCACCATTATGATACAAACTACCTAAATTAGATTGTGCTCTAACATTACCTTGTTCAGCAGCTTTCGAATACCATTTAAGTGCTTCCTTATAATTTTTTGGAACGCCATAGCCAAACGCATACAGTATACCCAAATTAGATTGTGCGGTTGCATCATCTTGTTGAGCTGCCTTTTTATACCATTTTAATGCTTTTTGATAATCTAACTTAACACCCTTACCATAAGCATACATAACACCTAAATTGGATTGAGCAGTTGCATCACCTTTACTTGCCGCTTTACGATACCAACTTAAGGCCTGTTTATAATCTTGCGATGTGCCTTTCCCATACTCATAGAAATAGCCTATTTTAGATTGAGCACTTAAAATGCCATTTTGTGCAGCTTTTTTATACCATTTAAAAGCCAACTTATCATTTTGTGCTGTACCTTTTCCCTTTTCATAGAGACGGGCTAAATTAAATTGGGCAGATGGTAAATTTAATTTGGCTGATTTTTGATACCAATGACGAGCTTGGACATAGTCGAGCTTAACGGTCTTACCTTGTTCAAACATTATCCCGACATTGTATTGTGCATTGGCATTCCCCTGAGATGCTGATATTAAATACCAGTCATACGCTAAGCGATAATTTTGAGTAACACCTTTACCCGTATCATACATTGCTGCAATATTAAATTGTGCATCAGCATCGCCGTTTTTGGCTGCTTTAAGACAGGTGCTATAATTTAATTCATATTCTTCTGTTTTATCAAAACACGAATCAGAATTATTGTTAAAAATTAAAACCAGAATAAAAGCACTTAATAGTATAAAACCAGACCCATATAACAGTTGAGCGAGATGATATTTTAATTTATTTTCCATGTTTTTCATTTACCCCTAATCCCGAACTAACGAAATTTAACCGACTATATCTTAACCTCAATGATCTGAGATTGTATATTTTTTTGTTTTTATTTCATTTAATTTATCTGTAAACGATTTATCCGACATCATAATAAAACACTTAAATAAATCAATATCAAGGTCATGTAATGTCGGGAATTCCGGCTTATAATTTTTCACTAACTCGGTTATATCGCGATAACGTACTGCTGCATAGCCACCCATTTGTACAATTTGACTGGATACAGAACGCGTAACTTTTGTATTGTAATCGTGCTTTTTAAAATATTGAGAAATACAACTTGCTCTTGCAAATTCCTGTAATTCGACTTTACTAAATTTTTTACTAAAGCCGCTGGACTTACTAAAATTTCCAGCACTAACTGTAGAACAGGCGCAAGTTATCATTACCAAAACACCATATAAAACTATCCTCATTTTCCCGCCTCCCAGAAATAAATCTTATCAGCACCATTAAATTCAGACCAAACAGCACCATATCCATCCCACAAATCGGCATGTCCAGTAGCATTTCCTAACGGTTGTATATATACAATAATGCCTTTTCTGTCGCGGATAGTTTGCTTATAAGTGGCCGGTTTCAGTTCTTCAGGTTTATGATAAGTTCGTGTTAAATATTTAACCAACATTTCTACTCGCATAATATACCAATTTTTATTTTTACCCGAACTTACCTGCGCTTCAAGCTCTCCATTATGGCTACTAATGTCTTTAAAAAATGGAACTTTATGAATACCATTTGCAGCATTTAATGATCGTGATACTCTAAATGTGCAGGCATTTTCAAAGAATCCGCTATCAAAATTTTGTTCAGCTTTTCCGCCAATCAGTTTAAATACTTCACC
>CAYOHQ010000214.1:0-6102 GCA_964403805.1 uncultured Thioalkalispiraceae bacterium
GTTGGCTGCACCGATTCCATGTCCTCACATTTATACTCGTAAAAACATTACTTAATATTTTAGACTTTATAAAACAGAAAGTTCTCAAATAATTACAAATAACTGATTTAATTAAATGTAGTATAATAATATCCCAACAAAATAAATTTAAATATATAAAGGAACTTACTTATGCGTCCCAGTGGTCGTGCTTTAGATGAATTACGAAATATTAAAATCACCCGAAACTATACTCGTCATGCTGAAGGTTCGGTATTAATCGAATGTGGCGATACTAAAGTATTGTGCACTGCATCAGTAGAAGAACGCGTGCCCGGATTTTTACGCGGTAAAAATCAGGGCTGGATAACAGCAGAATACGGTATGCTACCCCGCTCCACTGGTAGCCGAATGGGTCGTGAAGCTGCCCGTGGTAAACAGGGTGGGCGAACTGTTGAAATTCAACGACTAATTGGTCGATCACTTCGAGCGGCGGTTGACCTGAAAAAATTAGGTGAAAATAGTATTACAATAGATTGTGATGTTATTCAGGCAGATGGCGGCACTCGAACAGCCTCTATCACCGGCGCTTATGTTGCACTTGTTGATGCCGTTAACCATTTATTAAGTAAAAAAGTTATTAAAGAAAACCCTATTATTAATCATATTGCCGCTATTTCTGTTGGTATCTATAAGGGTGAAGCTGTGCTTGATTTAGACTATGATGAAGATTCAAATTGCGAAACCGATATGAATGTTATTATGAATAACGATAATCATTTTATTGAAATACAGGGTACGGCTGAAGGTGCTGCATTTACTGAAGACGAGCTTGTAAAATTACTCGCTGTCGCCAAAAAAGGTATTTCTGAATTAATTGAAAAACAAACTCAGGCGTTAGCGGATTAAAATGAAAAAAATTGTTCTTGCAAGTAACAATCAAGGCAAGGTTCGAGAAATTGCCCAAATGGTATCGAATCTCAGTTTAGAGGTTGTACCACAATCTGACTTTAATGTTATCGATGTTGAAGAAACCGGATTAACGTTTGTGGAGAATGCCATATTAAAAGCTCGCCATGCCGCTATGGTAACCAATTTACCGGCAATCGCAGATGATTCCGGTATTGAGGTTGATTATCTAAAAGGCGCACCCGGAATTTATTCGGCTCGATATTCCGGCGAAGATGCCACTGATAAAGATAACCTTGATAAGTTATTATTGGCATTAAAAGATGTACCATCGGAACAGCGAACAGCTCGTTTTCAATGCTTAATGGTTTTTATGCGACACGCCGAAGATCCTACTCCTTATATTGCACAAGGAACATGGGAAGGTGTTATTACGGAACAACCGATGGGTGACAATGGTTTTGGTTATGATCCGGTTTTTTATATTCCTGAACATAACTGTACATCTGCACAGTTAACGTCTGACACTAAAAATGAATTATCGCATCGAGGGCAAGCACTAAAAAAATTAATTACATTTTTTGGTGGACACTAAATGTTAAGTAGCTATAAAAATATTACTCAATTTTTTATAATACTACTAAGCCTGTTATTAGCAAACACCGGATTCACTTCCACACAAGACGTTTTCAAAGAATTTAAAAATCGTTTATTACAAGTTCGAATTATTGATAAATCAACTGATGCAAAATCAACAATTGGAAGTGGCTTTTACATTAATAATGCCGGATTTATAATAACTAACTATCATGTTATTGAACGTATTATTTATCGTCCCAAGCAATATCGAATTGAAATTGGAACAAGTGATGGACAATCTATTCCTGCAAATTTAGTTAATATTGACGTTATTCACGATTTGGCATTACTCAATATAAACCTGAAGGACGATAAATTAACAACACCCTACCTGAAATTATTATCATCAAAAACCAAAAAGGGGAAGCGAATTTATTCACTGGGTAATCCACACGATTTGGGAATGACTATTGTTGAAGGCACTTACAATGGTTTTACCGATGACACGGTTCATGAACGTATTTTACTGACCAGTTCAATTAACCCAGGGATGAGTGGTGGCCCGTCGATAACAAGTGAAGGTAAAGTTATTGGTGTTAATGTTGCCACTGCTGGAAATCAAATTGGATTTTTAGTGCCGGCTAAATACGTTGCCTCTTTACTAAAAAAACGAATAGCGAGTAAAAATTTACTAAAAGATGTTACTGAACAATTGCTTGATAACCAAAATGAGTATATGAAACAAATTAATAGTGCGCCGGTTAAAACAAATCATCTGGCTAAATATACTGTTCCTGATAAATTAACCTCCTACATAACCTGCTGGGGAGACTCTACGGATCACGATGATCTTCCCTATCAATCAAGTAGTCGAAGTTGTTCTACTAAAAATAATATCTACATTAGCAGGGGTTTTGAAACCGGAGAAATTCATTATACCCATCACTACATACACTCATCGAAAATGAACCGTTACCAGTTTCACTCTTTATTGCAACAATTTTATTCTGCACCGGAACATTCATTCTCTGGTAGAAAAGAAGATATGACCGAATTTCGCTGCAAAACCAATTTTGTAAATAACAACGATATATTATTTAAAACAACATTGTGCTTACGAACCTACAAAAAACTGGTTGGATTATACGATGTGATATTACATGCGATAACACTAAACAGTGATGATAATAGCTTACAGACAACACTATCAATGTCCGGCATTAATTATGAGAATGCGATTACTTTCACTCATTCCTATCTGGAGGCATTTAAATGGAACAATCCTTAAGCCTTCAAGCGCCGTTCATTGTGGAAATTCTGGATCGTTTCGGTAAAGTTAAGCAACGTATTCGCGTTGATAAATACCCTTTTACCATTGGCAGGGCATACAAAAATGATATCATTATTGACGATCCCTATATTTCACCAGTACATCTCAAAATTGACAGTAATGTAAATTATTTATTTACTGTATCAGACAATAATTCTGAAAACGGTTTATTCAGCACTGCACCACTCAAACAGCATGATAATTTAATTATTAATGATAATTTGCGCATTCGAATTGGCCATACTGATATCCGCTTTAGAAGTCTGGAATTTGTTGTTAAAGAAACAGCGCTACAACGCAGTACGCCAAGTAAATTAAGTATGTTAGCTACAAATTTTTACAGCTTCCTGTTTATCTGGTTGTTTACTGCACTGTTTTTTATTCTTGATGAATACATGGCCAAAACAGACGAATTAAGTATCAAAACAATATTATCAGGTACCATCGTAATGTTTTTTTTGTTTACCGCATGGGCGGCATTGTGGTCTATTGCCAGTAAAGTGATGACCCATCGGTTTTATTTTACTTACCATGCTGTTTTAATTTGTTTAGTAATTTTCATACTAACATTAATCGAAATTGTTAGTGAAAATATAGAATTTTCTTTCTCTCTGGTCGATTTCTCATGGTGGATACTGGCAATTACAACAGCAGTATTTAGTATTATTCTGGTTTATGGTCATTTGAATTTTAGTAGCCCACTCAGTAAAAAGAAAATGTTGATTGCAGCAATTCTCTCTGCTGGTTCGTTAAATTTTGTAGTTCATCTGGCGCACTATTTAGATGAGCCGGACTACAGTACTCAACTTGTCTACTCCAAATCAATAAAAGTTTCTGATTTTATAATGAGTAATGTTCACACAAGTAATGATTTTTTTGCTTCAGCAGTCGATCTTAGAGAACAGGTAGATCAACTGGTAAAAAAAAATAACGTAAATTAATCTAAATGATTCAATTTACGACCTTACCACCACTATCGCTCTACATTCACTTCCCCTGGTGTGTTAAAAAATGTCCCTATTGTGACTTTAATTCCCATGAACAAAAATCCGACTTTGATGAAACACGCTATATTGATAGCTTATTAAAAGATGCAGAGCAAGCTCTACCTACAATTTGGGGACGATCCATTCATTCGATCTTTATGGGTGGCGGCACACCCAGTTTATTTTCTCCTGAATCTATAGACAGATTATTATCTCAGTTACGATCATTGCTTGCCATTCGCCCTGAAATTGAAATCACCATGGAGGCAAACCCGGGAACATTTGATTTTGGTAGCAATAAAGAAAAATTTAGAGAATTCCGGAGTGCAGGAATTAATCGGCTGTCTATTGGTGTGCAGAGTTTTAATGATGAACACCTACTTGCTCTGGGTAGAGTACACAATAAAGAACAAGCTATAATCGCAATTGAAACTGCTCAACAGGCTGAATTTAACAGCATTAATCTTGATCTAATGTACGGATTACCAGGACAAGATAATAAACAAGCCTTGTCCGACATACAAACCGCAGTTGATTTACAGGCTCAGCATCTATCTCATTACCAGCTTACTATTGAACCCAATACCTACTTTCACAAAGTACCACCGGTATTACCAGATGATGACCAAAGTTGGGAAATGCAAATCCAATGTCAGGAAGTATTAGCTAAAAATAATTATCAGCATTATGAAATTTCGGCATATTCTAAAACCGATCAACACTGTAAACATAATTTGAATTATTGGCATTTTGGTGATTATCTTGGTATTGGAGCCGGCGCTCATAGTAAAATCAGTAATGCACACCAACAAAATATTAACCGCGAATGGCGCCTAAAAAATCCGCGAGACTATATGGAAAATGTTAATAAAGGAAAACATATTGGTGGTTCTCAAATTCTCACGAGAAACGACATTGGTCTGGAATTTATGATGAATGCGCTGCGACTAACCGATGGCTTTGAAATTGATGTTTATAACCGGCATACTGGATGCCAGATAAATTTGATTGACACTGCATTAAATGAAGCTGAACAAAAAAACTGGATAACCAGAGATACTAATAAAATTCAGCCAACCGAAACAGGCAAGCGTTATTTAAATAATCTAATGGAATTGTTTTTAAACGACTAATGCTGACCGTAACAACAATAGCCTGCCCTTATTGTGGCGAAAATTTTGAAACTCAAATAGATTGTTCTGTTGAATCTCAGCAGTATATTGAGGACTGTTATGTTTGTTGTAGTCCAATAGTTTTTAATGTAACTTCAGACTCTGATGGCAATCTGGTTGACGTAGTTATCAGCCGCGATAACGAATAATAATTAGTGGAATATAATTATGTGCACTAAAACACACTACGCAGAGATAGAGGCATATATTACAAAAGATAAATCGACAATTCGAGAGTTAATGCACCCTGAATTTAATGCAAACTCTAACCAGAGTATTGCCGAAGCCATTGTTGCGGTTAATCAAAAAACCGAACTACATAAACATTTACAAACAGAAGAAATTTACCATATAACTAGTGGTCGTGGCCTAATGACTTTGGGTACAGATTTATTTGAAGTCGATTTAGGTGACACTATTTGCATTCTACCCAACACCACACATTGCATTAAAAATATTGGTGATTGTGCATTGCATTTTTTATGTCTGTGCGCGCCGGCATATAATCATGATGACACTATTATATTAGCAGATACTAATTATAAGTAAATAACTTGGCTGTCATACACGATTGAGTTTTCACGCAAACAACGATAATATCACTATACTAATACGATAACTAAAATCTACATTGCTCCTCATGGACACATAATCTACAGGCGCTATATGTTTTCAAAAAAATATTATGTATTAATAACCATCATTATCTATGTTTTATTTTGTGAAAGTGCCTATTCCTATGATGGTAGCACCAACCTTAAAAAATTAGATCCAGTTGATGCAGTTCCATTCTCAATGTCGATTAGTGGTGGTGTTAGCCTGGGCTCTTACGAAGCCGGTATTAATTGGGCTTTAATTCACTATTTACAAATTCGTCGCAAAGCATACCAGGCAAAGCTTGCTCCCCTTTATCCAGATTTACGATCAATAACCGGTGCTTCTGCCGGTAGTATTAATACACTAATAACGGCAATTAGCTGGTGTATTGACACTACTAAAGTTAACAATAATAATGCAGATTTTTTTGATGATATTGACAATAATTTATTTCGGGATATTTGGGTCAATGTCGGCATTGAAGATCTATTACCAAATTCCAATGTTGGAAATATTAAGAATAAAAATGAATATAAAATTGATGATGGTT
>CAYOHQ010000215.1:0-6066 GCA_964403805.1 uncultured Thioalkalispiraceae bacterium
CTTTCTTTCAAGTACTGTTGATACATCAATTTAACTTTTTTTAAATCTTTTTTTGAGAATAATTCTGTAAACATTCTAACTTTAAATCCTTGTTTCGCAAACTCTCTGGTGTGAAGATCGGTGAGAACGGCATCACTTCCCCAGTCGTTTCGATATGTAGTACTCAGTTTCCTTTCAGTGGTATTGAGAACCTCGTATATTTCTACAATATAGTTAAGCGTTTTATATGTATCTATAAAAACAATAGTCATTTTTTCACGACTAATATTTTGTGCAGCTTCAGTAGTAAGCATTGACATCGAGCTAGTACTTGAAGCACAAGCTGTTAGCAATAACAAACTGAAGCTAATGATTAATTGATTCATATATTCCTCGAATATTTACAGATTGAATTTAAAAATGCTATTATAAACAATTACTAAAGAGATAACAGAAGTATTAAATCAGTTTTTTGGAAGATAAACTTACGTCACATTATTGCTTTTAAAATATGAGGAAAGGGTATAATTACTCATTTGATGAGTATAAATACTGCTATATCTCAGTATTTGACTAGGATATAGTTAACTTTGTTCACGGTGTTTTATATTCTCATAGACTTCCAGAAATATTTGAGAAATAGTTTAATGTGTTTAATATAAATATTGAGTAATGAGATAGTGAAAATATGATTACTGTCGGTAAGACGTATAATTTAACGGTGGTTAAAAGCACTGAGTTTGGTTTTTTTCTTGATGCTGGTACTCTTGGTTTAGTATTGTTACCGAAAAAATATGCTCCACATAAGCTGGTTGTAGATGACTCTGTTAAGGTTTTTTTGTATCTTGATTCAGAAGACCGGCCAATAGCAACCACATTAAAACCCAAAGCAGAAGTTGGAGAATTTGCCTATTTAAAGGTTTTGGCTAAAACTGAAGTTGGTTTCTTTTTAGACTGGGGGCTCGATAAAGACGTTCTCGTACCATTTTCCGAACAACACCGTCCCATGGAAGTTGGGCAACCTTATTTAGTTTATCTATATTTAGATCGAATCGATGCTCGAATTACTGCATCATCTAAAATTGATAAATTCCTTGATGACGATAAACCCCATCGATACAAAGAGAAACAAGCAGTAAATTTGATTATCGCAAATAGTACAGATTTGGGCTACAAAGCCATTATTAACCACAGTCATTGGGGTGTACTTTATAAAGATGAAATTCATCAGCGTTTGAGTTTTGGACAGGCAATTCAGGGTTATATTAAATACATCAGACCAGATGGAAGAATTGATTTAAGCCTGCAAGGTGGTAAAGAAACTCGAGACAAAAATGAACAACTGATATTAGAGCGTTTAATCAGTGAAAATGGTTTTATAGCTGTGCACGATAAATCTGAACCTAAACTAATTTCCCGGTTGTTTGGAATAAGTAAATCCTCTTTTAAAAAATCCATTGGTGGATTGTATAAACAAAAAATTATTATTATCGAAAATGACGGTATTCGATTAGTAGAAAATAATGTCAAAATCGATAGTTAGTATTGGATTGGTAAATCCTAAAAGTCCGAATAATGTAGGTTCTGTAATGCGGGCAGCTGGTAATTTTAATGTAAACAATGTTTTTTATACAGGCAAGCGTTACCCTCGGGCATTAATGCGTAACCCGGATTTACCCGATATGCATCGTAAAGTGAGTCAAAATATACCTCTGTCAGAAGTATCAAATATAATCGAGACAGTTCCAGCTAAGATGACAATCGTTTGCGCAGAATTTGCTGAAAATGCGATATCTTTAACTGAATATCAACATCCGGTAAATGCATTTTATATTTTTGGGCCAGAAGATGGTACATTAGATCAGAATATTATTGATAGAGCCGACGTCGTAGTTTATGTCCCTACAACAGGATGCATGAATTTAGCAGCGACGGTAAATGTTGTTTTATACGATAGATTGGCCAAATCAATTCATTGCGAGTTAAATAAAAAACAAAGCAATGAATTAATTCGACAAAGTCGTGACATTAATAACAATTTAAAAGTCAATTTTAAGTAATATTCCTATCGGTATTTAGTGTGTATTCATCCAGCCGTTTTGCAATCCATCGTGATACAAAGTTTTAGCTCGTTCAATATATTGATCCATGCTAATGTTAATTTCAGATTTATTAATAACTTCTAATAGCATAGCGTATGTTATTATCGACATTTCTTCTGCGTTACGATATTTGTTGTTATTAATTTTCCAGTGTGTGTAACATACACGCATACAATCCTGCTCTTTTTCAAAATTCATTTTTTTCTCCAACAATAGTAAATAGTAATGAATAGATGAACTTTATGTAAAACCAGTCAGGTGTGCTTGTCTTTGAGTGCCATTGTATAGTCAACTTAAGTTACTGTAACGTATAAATTAATTTAAGCTTTATTGGTAATAGTTTGGCGCATAATGACAAGTTGTCAATGTATTGTTGGGTTAGCCTTAATTTATGTAAACATAAGTTAGGGGGAAGAAAATGACTGTACAGCAAGAATTAAAAACTGCAATTAATGAAATTATTATTGAAATGGGGGATACATTTGATAGTCACGATAACATATTGCATTTTATTATTGATACTTTGGAATATAAAGGTTTTAGTGATTCAATTGACGAAGTAGGGGAAGAGAAAACGATTGATATTATTATTAAAGAACTTAAATTAATTTGTAATGATTTAGAGTATCAATCTTCGATAGAAAGTGTAATAGCTAATGGCTTAAGTGAATATTTTATAACGCCGAATACTAACATAGCAGAAGCAGCTCGTTTGTATGCAGATAGATATAAAATAACTGGCAATTTTGATGAGGTAATTAACCACGTTGTCTCCGGTATGGTAGAACCTGTTTTAAAATCAAACAAGGGGATGACAATCAGAGAAGCAATTCTTTTAATTGGTAAAAGACGAATTCTAAATTCGGTAATTTAATGTGTTTTTAATAACTATAAATAGTATGGTATATATTTGATTGATCGGTTTTTCTTCTTCTATAATGGATTTTAACAATAAAACACTATTACTCAAAGTTTTGCAAATTTGTGTCGATATATAAGGAATCGGTAGTAATAAAACGGGATTTCTGTGTGTCTGCTATAAGCTTTGTAAAGAGAGTATGTTAATGAAAGTTGACGATAGTGACAGTAAGACTAAATATACTATTTTGTATATTGAAGATAATCCTGCAAATTTAAGATTAGTCCTTCAGTTATTAACTAATATTCCTGAGATACATTCACTAAGTGCAACAGAACCCCGATCAGGAATAAATCTGGCATTGGAATACCGGCCTGATTTGATTTTACTGGATATTAATTTGCCCGGAATGAATGGCTTCGAGGTGCTTACTAAGTTACAGCAAAATGAAAAAACATCACATATTCCCGTAATAGCGATAAGTGCAAACGCTATGCCAAAAGATATTGAGCGCGGATTGTCAGCAGGATTTGATGATTATATTACAAAACCAATTAATTTAAAACGATTAGTAAAATCGATAAGCAATATTCTGGATTGTGATGAATTAATTAGTATAAAATAATATTTATTATATAAAAAAGAGAAGTAGGAATGGTAGAGCTTAACAGCGAGTTTGGAGCTGAAATTAAAAATGCAAATATACTTGTAGTTGATGATGAAGCAATTAATATAAAATTACTTGATCGAATCCTTTCAATGAAAGGTTACAGTAATGTAGTTTGCACACAAAACCCAAAGGATGTTTTGACACTATATAAAAAATACAATAGTGATCTGATCCTACTGGATATTGATATGCCTGAACTGGATGGTTTTGGCGTTATGGCTGAATTAAATAAATTAAATAATACCTACTTACCACCAATATTGGTTTTAACAGCTCAATATGCACAAAGTTTTAGACAACGTGCTTTAGACAGTGGTGCCAGAGATTATGTTACAAAACCATTTTATGCTGATGAACTATTGTCGCGTGTTCGTAATTTGTTAGAAGTCCAGATGGCACATAAGTACATGCGGCATCAGAATGATATCCTGGAACAAAAAATACAAATTCGAACAAAGGCAATACATGAAACTCGTTTACAGGTTGTACGTCGCTTGGGTCGAGCAGCTGAATTTCGTGATAATGAAACAGGTTTACATATTATTAGAATGAGTAAAATAGCAGTAGTTATAGCCAAAGCAGCCGGTATGAATGAGTTGCAATGTGATCTATTACTAAATGCTGCCCCGATGCATGATATTGGAAAAATCGGTATTTCCGATAAAATATTACTTAAACCCGGTAAATTCGAACCTGATGAATGGGAGATAATGCAAACACACGCTCAAATTGGTGCAGAAATTTTGTCTGGCGATGATTCTGATTTGATGCGTATGGCACACGAGATAGCACTTACGCATCATGAAAAATGGAATGGTGAGGGTTACCCGAATAAACTAAAATCGACGGAAATACCCTTTGTCGGAAGAGTGACTGCGATTGCTGATGTTTTTGATGCATTAACATCTGAACGGCCTTATAAAACTGCTTGGCCAGTAGACGACGCTGTTCACTATATTAAAGAGAATAGTGCAAGTCATTTTGATCCCGAGTTGGTAGATTTATTTGTGAAAAATCTACCAGAAATAATTAATATTAAAGAAAAATATGCAGAACCGGAATATGAGACTGCATGAAAAACAAATCAGTGTTGTCCTACTAGCAGTTTGCTTTTATTGCACTGATTTATTGGCATCTGAATATAAAGTGGCAGTTCGCGCACTTCGTGGTCTTGATGCAGCTATAATACAATGGCAGCCAACATTAGATTACTTAAGTAAAAAAATACCAAAACATAAATTTATTTTAGTCCCCATTCTTAGCCTTAGTGAAATCACGGTTAAATCCGGTCGTGGCGATTTCGATTTTGTGCTAACCAACCCATCATCTTATGTTGAAATAAAAACTTTACATGAAGCACAAATACTAGCCACATTAAATAATAAACGTGCAAATACTGCGCAAGATGAATTTGGAACCGTTATTTTTACTCATGCTAATAATGAAACTATATTTTCAATAAAAGATTTGAAAAATAAAACAGTAATGGCAGTATCAGAGCATGCCTTTGGTGGATGGAGGGTAGCCTGGCTTGAAATGCTTAATAATAACTTTGACCCATATAAAAATTTAAAAGAATTACGTTTTACTAAAAACAAGACTCAACCTGAGGTTGTTTTTGCCGTTTTAAATGGTGAGATTGATGTAGGAATAGTACGTACCGATTTACTGGAACGAATGGAAGCTGCTGAAAAGATTGATATGCGCTATTTTAGAGTAATCAATAATAAAGATGTTAAAGGATTCCCATTTTTTTTGAGTACACCGCTCTATCCTGAATGGGCATTTTCAGCTTTGAAACATGTTCCAGTTAATGAATCAGAAAAGGTCAGGAAAGCACTTTTTAGTATTACTCAAACAAACAATGCCGCCGTCATAGGGAAATACATTGGATGGATTCCACCAAGAGATTATTCAGCAGTTCAAGCACTAATGAAAAATCTAAAAGTAGGCCCTTATGAAAAACTACACGATTAAAGCGAGAGCATGCGTTTAACATTAGTTTTTAAACTCAGTTTAAGTGCAGCGCTATTGGTGTTAATGAGTACATCAATGGTTGGATATTTATTTTATGCAAAAACATCAGATTTATTGGTTGACCATGCACATCATGATATTGCAGATACCATTCGATATGCTGGTAGTCGTTTAGAAACAAAAATAAATGTTCAACGAGATGATGTATTGTTTCTAGTTAAAACACCGCCAATTCAGGGCATGTTACGTGCACTTAAATCTAATGATTATGATATTCAGGATAGCTCGAGTTATAGACAATGGGTGCAGCGTATTCAATCGATATTTTCTACCATGCTAGGCAGTAAGTACACTTACTTAAAAATTGAATTTGTGGATAATTTGGGACAAGAATTGGTTATGGTGAGTCGAGTTAGTTCTAAAATTGTGATATCGCCTAAAATTCAACATAATCATAATGCTAATAAATATTATCTTAA
>CAYOHQ010000216.1:0-6043 GCA_964403805.1 uncultured Thioalkalispiraceae bacterium
TTTTGCAAAAAGAAAAATCGCAAAAAAATCGCCTGTTCTCTACGCCCCTTAGCTTTGCGTTATATATAAAATAAACAGATGCTATAGCAAATTGTTAAATTTAATTAGCAAACACATAACCCAATACCAAACCGACACTATTGCCATCCACTGTATCTTTTACTGTATTATTGGTATTCACTTTATAGTCAATGATTGAATATTCAAGACCAAGAAAGATGTTGTTATTAAACCGATAATCAAATGCCAACTTTAAGCCTAAAGCATTATCAAAACCGATATCATTACCAACAAAAATACCACCGGATGTGAATTCAGGATTAATGTGATAGGTTAAACCACCACCATAATTCCAATTGCCAGATTGTTTCATATACAATAAATCAACCGGCGTATGATTCCAATCAAACTTAAAAGGAAAGCCCCCAACAGTACCTTCGATTGTGTCCGTAACGAAACCAATTAATAATTTAATGTATGAACTAGAAGAGAGATTTAAATTTGCTCCAAGTAATAAAGAGCCACCACCACCGGCTGTAATACTATCGTTATTATTTTGATTAATACCATTATTAACTTTAACTATATCTTCACCCCCAGACTGAATTGCCGCTTGGATAACAAAGTCTACTGATTCGAGTGAATATGCAGGAGTGCTAAAAATAAGAAAAGTGGTTGGTACAAATAAAATTAATAATTTTTAATAAATTGATTCATAATAAACATCCTTGTATAGTTTTAAAGCAAAACCATTTCTTGGTTTTTGCGTCTGATTATGTTAACAAACCTCTATTCAAAAATCTACATATATACTGATATTAAATTAACCAAAACAATATTCCTGTTTATAACATCGGCTTCTGCTATAATTTAAAAATATAATATTACACAAGGATAGTGCAATAAAAGCGTCTTATAGACTTCAATAATAATGGATTATTATGAATAAGTATTTTGTATACCTCGTAGTTCTTACAGGTTTATTTTTATCGAAACAAACGATTGCGAGTGAAATAAACTATGGTATTGGTGCGTCGTTTGACTCTGATCTAAGCTTTCCTGACAGCACATTTTATTTTCCAATTAATACTAAAAATTATATTTTTGAACCTACATTTTCTTTTTCAGCATACAATCAAAAACCTAATCCTGTTTCATCAGCATTAAACATTAAATCTGACGGTTATAACATAGGTTTGGGAATTTATAAAAAAGCCACGATTTCAAATAATACGATTCTCTTCTTCGGTGCAAATACAGGGTATTTATCGTTTAAGTCAGATATTAATAATATAACCAATACCGATCAATTTCATTATACAGGACTGTATTTTGAACCAACCCTGGGTGTCGAATATTTTTTATCGCTAAAATTCAGTGCGGGTATGAATATTTCTGTGGGGTATGCAAAATATGATATTAACTACAGCTCACAATCAAATAGTACTGCTTCAAATCAAAATACTAACGATACGTTTATTTATACAACAACACAATTAATTTTTCGATACCACTTTTAAAAATTTCGTTTAACAAGGAATTAAAATGAAAACATACATTATTTATTGTAGTCTTTTAATAACTGCTTTATTTTCAAATACATCATTCGCTGAAGAAACGAAATATGGAATTGGAGCAGCATTTAGTACAACTGCAAAATTATATTTTCCTATTAATACGAAAAATTACTTATTCGAACCGGTATTTTCTTTTTCGAAACTTACTGTAAAACCAAGCTCAGGTTCTACAGCTCAAAATTTAAATAGGGACAGATACGATTTAGGGGTTGGTATTTTTAAAAAATCAATCATTACCAATAAAACTATCGCATATTATGGTGCTCGAGTTGGTTATTTATTTACTAAAGATAATTCAAGTTCCACCACGTCTTCCGATCTCCGTAAAGATTCTGAATTTTATATTGCGCCGACACTTGGTGCAGAATATTTTCTATCATTAAAATTCAGTGTCAGTCTTGATTTTTCAGTTCAATATTCAAATATTACAACCAAAAACTCTTTAGTTAGTGGAGCCAGTACAACTAATAATGACAGCTCATCAACTGAGATAAATACCTATACCGATATTATTTTCCGTTATCATTTCTAATTGAACATGATTAAATAAAGATCTTAAGTTACAAATATATCTAAATATAGCTATAAAGTTGCAATATGCACTTAATTTTACTTTATGTAAATTAGTAACTAACGTATAGTTCTGATTAAAAATAACACAATAGGTGGAACAGTTTCAACTGATGCTGCTGGTATGGTTACTTACACTCAACCAGTAGGCATAGCCGGTACTATTGATACTTTTGCATTTACTGTAACTGATGGTAAAGGTGGTGTGAGTACTGCAGTTATTTCTATTACATTACCTGCTTTATAACTTCTAGGTTAATAATAGAAACCTCGGTTGATAGTTTTATCACCGAGGTTTTTTACTTTTATAATTAAATTTAAAATAAGCCCTCAACACTGCAAGACAATAAAATACGCAAAATAGCTATATTCACTAAAGTTGTATCATTTACTCCAAATTCCTCACTTTATGCTAAGTGTATAACCACTAACCGAATTAAAAATAAAATCATTTAACCCTTTTTCAGATTAACTGCGTTACTAATACTAATTAACCAAATCAGGAGAGTTTTAAATGAAATTTATCAAGGTCATTCTGTTTATTATTCCAATTGCGCTAATTGGAATCAGTAACTCAGTATCAGCTAATATTATTAAACTGCAACACCACATTGAAAAAGTAACGGTTTTCCCACGCAACGCCATGATCACTCGAATGGCAAGTATGACATTAACGCCTGGCGATCATGTTCTGGTATTCAATAATCTACCCGCGACAATGCACCACAAATCACTGCGGGTATCGGGACAGGGAATAGCAAAGGTTTTAATTGGTTCAGTAGAACGCAAGCAACTTAACTTTGATGAGCTGGTGCAAGACAAAGAAAAAGAATTAAATTTTAAAATTCTTGAATTACAAGATGAAAAGATGATGCTTAATAATGACATTGAAGCACTTAACCTACAATTAGAGTTTATTAAAAATATTGGCCAAAATATTCCTAAATCAATTAACGACGAAATTAAAATAAATACTATTAATCCGAAAATATGGAAAGAAGCATGGAATAACATCGGCACCGGGGCAAGTGACACATTTAAAGTCATTTTAGAAAAAAATCAAAAACTAAGACAAGTCTCAAAAAAAATATCAACACTACAACAGCAGCTAAATAAAATTCAAACCGGTAACCGTTCTGTTTCACAAGCACGAATTAATATTAATGTGCAACAAGGTGGTGAATTTACAATACTACTCGACTATCAAATGAGTGGTGCAACCTGGCAAGCTGTTTATGATGCACGACTCAATATTGACAAAGAAAAAATTGCACTCACTCAATTTGGCCAAGTTCGACAACAAACGGGTGAGAACTGGAATAATGTAAAACTAACCTTATCAACAGTTAAGCCATCACTCGGTGCTAGAATGCCGGAGTTACAGCCGTGGTTTGTTAAAATACTACATCCAGTTAACTATCGTTCTACTATACAAAAAAATCTATCTAAACCTATCGCTGCATTTGAAGATAGCGTCCTTGAAGCAGAATCAGTGTCTGCGTATCGTAAACGAAAACATGAATTTAAATATGCTCAACAGAGCATTTCTGGTTTTACTGCTGAATATCATGTCTCAGGGCGCTCTACTATAACAGCAGATAACTCTCCTCAAAAATTTAGTATTAACAAGATTAAACTACTTGCAAAGTTATCCGCAAGGGTAGTTCCAAAGCGAAATTTAAAGGCGTATTTATATGCAGAAACATTAAATACTGGATCAGCCCCTTTGCTAGCAGGGCAAGTATCTTTATTTCGTGATAATACCTATATCGGTAATCTACTGATTGCAGCAATTCAGCCTTCAGAAAAATTTAAACTGTCATTTGGCGTTGATGATCGTATAAAAGTGAAATATAGAATGATTAACAACACTCATTCTGAAAATGGTTTTTTAACAACAAATAATGTAATCAATCGCCTATATCACACTGAGATCACTAATCATCATACAAAACCATTTAATATTGAAATGCTGGAACATATTCCCGTTTCTCAAGATGAAAATATAAAAGTTGAATTATCTGACGACACCACAGAGCCAACTGAAACCAATAGTGAAGATCGACCCGGTGTTCTGGCTTGGCGTTATTTATATAAAGCCAACAGCAAAAAACGTATTGCTATTAATTATCAGATTACCTATCCAAAAGATCAAATAATTCAAGGGCTATAAGGTTATTACTCATACCGGCAAACAATATTAGTTCTTCAATTAATTAAGCCGGTATGAGTCTAACTTACATAAGTAAAATTATAATAACAAACAAAAGGTAAACAATAATTTGAATTATGGTTGCTGACAATTCATTGAGCATGACTATATTATCGTCTTGAAAAATTTGTCGCATTTCTAATTTCGTTTGTACTGACTTTAAAAAAATGCGCTAACGATTCAATATTAAATTCTTCATATTTTCTCGCAATACTATTAATATGATTACTACGCACTTTTAAGGCCTCATTGAGATCACAACTACCACTTGCCAAAGCGCTTTTAATATAGAGGTTGCCTTCATCAAATGCGATTTTCATCGCATCCAGATAAATACCATAGAGTTTTTCTACACGACACTTTTGAACGTTAAGTAAATTTTTATTAATATACGTGATTTGATTTTTTTGATTTATCATTTTCTGCTACCTTTGATTGATATTGTGAATATCTTAAAGGTACAGAATGAATCTGTTTTTACGAGTGCGACATTCTGATCGATAGTGAATAAAATATGACCAATTATGGCAAGTAGGTGAATGCTAACTAACTATATAAGCTATTGAATAATCTCAAATAATAAAATCTGACTCCCAAAAATCAAATACTTACCAATATATAGATACTGCCACCCCATACTCTTGGGCAAATCGTTTTTCATAATTGATTCTAATATCCCAATATCGATTACTACCAAAACGAGTTTCCCATTGAACATTGCTTTCTTTCAATTTCGAACTATTTAAATATTGATTCTCTGTATATGAAAAATACGTTTTTAACCATGTCGAATAATTCAAAATTACTCCTAGACGCGGTGCGATTCCCAATGTCCCTGCATCTTTATAATTTGATCGCATAAACGCATCAAACATACCAAATACAACAATTTCATTTGACTGTGTTAACGAAGTAGCTTTTCCAATACCACCAGAAATATTCGTGATTACACAATCATTACAAGATAAATTATGTCGCTCCAAACTAAATTTAAAGTTCCATGCAAAATCACTGTCGCCTTCTAGCGGAGTTCGCGCTACATTCAGCGTTTCTACTTTCACAATATTAAAATTTTGTAATTCTAAACTACTATTAATGTACGCTGCTTTAACGTCCAACACTGTTATACTTGAATTAGGAATTCGTCCTTGATCAATTTCCAATAAATCATAAAATACTGGCCGTAATTGAATATTCACACCATTATCAAATTGTGAATTATGAATCATTCCCAATCTGAGCATTACAGGTAATGGTCCATTATGTGGTGGTGAAATATTTACATAATTTTTAGTTGTAGTTATTTTTTCAATTGGTAATGATATTCTTTCAAGCAAATATTTTTGTTTTTGTGTAATTAATTCTTTATTTTTTTTGTCTGAAATTATTAAAAATTCATAATAATCAATAATTGTATTGATAATTGCTATTTTATCTTCATTTTTTAAAGTCAAATATTTATTAGTTAGCAGCCAATTTCCATGATTCACTAATTCATCTACTATTAATTTATTACTTTTTGATAATTTATGATAATTATCGTAAAATCGGTTTTGCCTTGATGGAATTCTAGACACTTCCTGAACCAAAGCCCGATCATTTATTTTAATTTTTATTAAATTTTCAAAAATTGTTACTGGATTAGACCAGAAATAATCAGGGAGCAATGGTTCATCGATGACTA
>CAYOHQ010000217.1:0-5999 GCA_964403805.1 uncultured Thioalkalispiraceae bacterium
ATATTACGTTACTTCGCTCTAATCGTTTGCAACGGTGGTTGCGACACTACTGAATAGCTTCCTGCAATACCTGCAATACCGATAATAACAATACCAGCTATAATGCCAATCACCGCAACCATTACTTCAAATTGATATTCAATATGAAAAACGTTTTCAGAAAGCACATAAGCCAAACTACTTGCTGCAATACCAGCGAGTAATCCGGACAATGCGCCCAGAGTAATAAACTCTGACAAAAGACCATACAATAACACTTTTTTCCTCGCGCCCAAGGTTCGTAAAATTGCATTCTCAAATCGACGTACATCCTGTTGAGATTGAATAGCTGAAAACAAAACCGCAATCCCGGCTAACAGGCTGAACATAAATATAAATTCTACTGCAAATGTAACGCGATTGATGATTGTACGAACACGATTCATAATAATATCAACATCCAAAACCGTAACATTCGGAAATTGTTTTACAATATCTCCAATTTTATCTTTTTGTTGCGGATTCAAATAAAAACTGGTTACCCAACTTGTTGGACTATTTTCCAGTATTTTTGGTGGTACTACAGTGAAAAAATTAATATCAAAAGTATCCCAATCAACCGATCTTATACTGGTAATTTTAAACTGCTTTTCGTTACCATTGACTTCAAAACCAACACTATCATTTAATTTAATCTTAAGCGCTTTTGCGATGCCTGCTTCAATGGACATTTGCTCTATATCAAAGCCTTCTTGATTCCACCATTTTCCTTTTAAAATTTTATTTCCTCTTTGTAATTTTTCTGCCCAGGACAAATTAAATTCACGTGTAACTAAATGTTTTGCTCTAGCGCTTTCATAATCATCGGTACTTATTTTTTTAGTATTTATTGTAATTAGTCTGGCACGAACCATCGGATACAATTTTGGTTTACTAACGCCGGTAGCTGCAAGTGATTTTTCCAGTTCATCCACTTGATCAGATTGTACGTTAATTAAAAAATGGTTTGCTGCATCCGCTGGTAAACTGTGTTGCCAATTAGAAATTAAATCGGTTCGAACGATTGAGAGTAATAGTAACACCATAATTCCCAAACCAAATGCAACAATTTGGATAACACTACTCGCTGGACGTCGAGCTATATTAGACAGACCGAAGCGCCATGAAACGCCTACATGTTGTCGTAGTAAATTCAGTAATTTAATTAAAACGAATGCTCCAGTAGCAAGAATTAATAAGGTTATCATCATACCGAGCAGAACAAATAGTACCAGAACAGGCTTACTTAATTGCCATTGTAATAATAAACCCATACTCAGTAATACCGCTAAATAAATTAACCAGGCAGGTGTTGCTTTTAATTTTTGATCTTTTCTTAAAACTCGTAATGGTGAAACATTTTTCAAACTCAATAAGGGTGGCAATACAAAACCAAATAGCATTACTATTCCTGTTGCATAACCCAGAATAACAGGATCAAATGATGCCCCCGGTAAATTAGCAAGTAGCATTTTATTGAGTATTTTAGTAATTCCCAATTGGGTAAGCCAACCTAAAATACAGCCAATAGAACTTGAAATAAGAGCCAACCATAACATTTCAAAACTGAATATTTGTATTATGGTTGATTGGCGCGCACCCATACTGCGCATAATTGCACTACCATCCATATGCCGTGTAGCAAAACGTCCTGCAGACGTCGCAACTGCAACACCGGCTAATAAAACACTTATAAGAGCGGCTAAACTCAAAAATTCTTGAGCACGATCCAGTGCAACCCTTAATTCTGGACGACTATCCTTGGTGGTTTGTATTTTCTCACTTTTACGTAAATTTTCTTTAAGCCACCGTTTAAATTTTTTAATGTCCGACTGTCGATTACCCGAAAATAAAACACGGTAGTTAGCTAATGAACCTTGTTGAATTAAACCCGATAATTGTAAATCATTATCGTTTATCATTACACGTGGTGCCAGACTAAATAAGTCCCCACCTCGATCAGGTTCATAGCGAATTATTTTCTTTAGTGTTAATGATAACTTCCCTAATGAAATTATGTCTCCAAGCTTTATATTGAGCAACGATAATAATCGTGCTTCAACCCAAATTTCTCCTGTAGCGGGTATTAAATTGGTTTCTGTATCAGATCCAAAAGCAGTATCGGATACTCGCAAAGCTCCTCGTAGTGGGTAATTTTCAGTGACTGCTTTCACTTCGACTAATTGCGGTTTATTTTTAACTAACAATACACTTCGAAATTCTGTTGTTTTTGCAAACTTTAATGAATATTTTTTTGATTCTGAATAATAATTTTTATCGACATCATGCGGTGATGATATTACTAAATCAGCAGCGATTAACTCGGCAGCCTGATTTTTCATGCCCTGTTCAACTCTGTCGACAAAAAATCCAACTGCAGTAACGCTGGTTACTGCAATAACTAACGACACTAACAACACACGCAATTCACCACTACGCCAATCACGTTTTAACATTCGAGCAGATAATTTTAGTATCGATATCATACGGTTCTTTTAATCACGTAATTTTCCGGCATCAATATGAATTCTGGTAGAACATTTATTTGCGAGAATTTCATCATGAGTGGCCATAATTAATGTTGTTCCCTGCTCTTGATTTAACTCAAATAATAAATCGATAATTTTTTTACCCGTTAACTGATCCAGATTTCCGGTAGGTTCATCTGCAAATAATAAAGTAGGCTTAACCGCAAATGCCCGTGCAATTGCACACCGTTGTTGCTCACCACCCGATAATTGCATCGGATAGTGCGTTACTCGTTTTTCTAATCCAACCCGGCTTAATAACTCAATAGCATCCTTTCTGGCATCTTTATTTGCAGCTAATTCTAGCGGTAACATGACATTTTCCAATGCCGTTAAACCATTTAACAATTGAAAGTTTTGAAAAACAAAACCAACATTATTCGCACGACATTCAGCTCGGCCATCTTCATCCATCTCACTTAAATTTTGTTTGTTGAAAATCACGTGCCCGGATGATGCCACATCCAATCCTGCCAACAAGCCAAGCAAGGTTGTTTTGCCGGAGCCTGAAACACCAAGAATGGCTAATGAAGTTCCCTTAGCGACAGAAAAATTGATATCATCCAATAAGGTTAATTCTCCTTCGGATGTGTTAACCCGTTTACCAAGGTTTATTGCCTGAACAAAATGCTGTTCTAGCCCCGAAAAATCAGATGTAGAATCGGAAGAATCGATGTTATTCATATACAAAAATTCCTTAAAATTTAAATTAAGTTTAGTCTTTTTCTGTCTGGCCATGTGTAACATTTTGTTACTTAACCCAGCATACGCAATTCAGCCTAAAACACCCACTATCATTGTGTTGGGAGATAGTATTAGTGCAGCCTATGGTATTAATGTTAAACAAGGTTGGGTATCATTATTGCAATCTAAAATAGATAATATGGGTATGAACTATCAAATTATCAATGCCAGTATTAGTGGCGATACAACCCGTACTGGGTTAAATCGGCTTAAACCATTGTTAGAAAAATACCACCCTAAAATTGTCATTGTGGCATTGGGAGGTAACGATGGTCTGCGTGGATTAGCATTTACAGAAATTAAAACCAGTTTAACTAAAATAATTAATTTGTCTCAAAAATTCAACTCAGAAGTAGTGTTGGCAGGTGTTCGCCTACCACCGAATTATGGTGAAGCTTATAATAAAAATTTCATAGCAATTTATCAGAATCTTGCTAAAGAATTTGAAATTACACTCGTACCAAATTTACTCGCTGATGTCGATGAAAAATCAGAGTTAATGCAGGCAGATGGGATTCATCCCAAAGCACCTGCGCAACCGCAACTGCTTGAAAATATTTGGGTGAAATTAAAAAATAAACTCTCTGAAAGTCGATATCAATAGCGAAATGTGATAATTTAAGGCTCCCCATTCTGATACTAGCGTGAGACTGACATAGTTGTTATGGCAACCAAAAAGAATATAATCAAAAACAGCTTCATACTTATTGTATTAAGTTTTATTTTAGCTTCATGCACATCTGATGCTGAAACATGGCGCTTACAACTTGAAAAATTATCAGCTGAAGCACGCACATCAGTTGATAACCTCGGCAAGCACCTTAATGCCGGAACAATAGCGAAAACATCACTTCTCACTCAATATGCTGCCATTGTTAAGGCACAGGATCCGAGCCTCGGAGAATTAACTGATACTTTAGCGCTTGATGCTACTGTTAATGGGCCAAGCTATAAAAGCCTGGTTAACCGGGTAAAAGAAGCTGATGCATTTTTAGTAACAGCACCGGCTCAAGGTTTAACGACTGTTCAATCATTGGCTGATGAATATCAGGCCATTAAAACCGCATCCCGAACCGATATTTACAGCATGATGTTAACCGACCCGATAAATGTTCTGGCCGATATGTCTAAAGGTAAGCTCGGTCGGGTTGAATCAATGAGTAAAGAAGCCAGTTTAATTGCCAATGGTGCGCAAGATTATGGTGCTGGTAGTCAATTAATCGGAAATCAGCAATACGGTCAATGGCGTTCGAATTCCAGTGGTGGTTCTTTTTGGGAATGGTATGGCAAGTATGCTTTGTTTAGCTCACTGTTTCGTTCACCAATATATTACGGTGGCTGGTCACGGGGACGTAACTACAGTTATTATGGTGAAGCCGGCCGCAATTACTACAGCTCGCCACGCCAGCAGGCTCAAAGTCGTCAAACACAATCCCGTACCCGAACAAAATTTCAGCGCGAAGGCAAACGTTTTCAAAGTCCTTACGCAAAATCAAAAGCAGGTTCACGGCGTGCAACCATGCAGGCTAATTCTTTTAAAACAGCACGATCGTCATCACGCATGGCAAGCTCGCGTTCGAGTTCATTTAGAACTTCGCGTAGCTCCTATCGTGGCAAATAATTAAATACGCGAATATTATTTAAGAGGAATAATCATGTTAAATACACTTTCACTATGGCACATCAGTATCATTGTCATCGATTTAATTATAGCGATTATCGCGATAAGCAGTATTCGGCATTTGCAGGGTTTACTCGCTGGTGTTAATACTACCGAGGAATTATCCAAAAAAGATAATTTTGCTTTTGGTATTTCAATTGCCGGTGGTGCATTAGCCGTTTCACTTATTTTATTCGCTTCGGTGAGTGGTGATGCATCTGTTAGTTTATTACATGAAGCCGGTAATGTTGCCATTTATGCTTTGGCGGGAATCATCTTCTTAAAAGTTGGTACCATCATCAATGATGCAATTATTTTTCATAAGATTTCATTAAAAGAAAAAATAGCAGATAAGAATATTTCTGCTGGTGTCGTTCAGGCTGCTAATTTAGTTGCATTGGGCATTATTATTCATTCAGCAATGAATTGGGAAACAATGGGTGATTACACCGGTTTAATTCCTGTGGCTCTGGTTTTTCTTGCTGCTCAAATTATATTATTAATCGTAACTCGACTACGTGGTGCAATATATAAAAAACGCCATGATGGCAAAATATTACAAGATGCCTTAGCTGGAGATAATGTTGCACTGGCAATTCGTTATACAGGTCATATTGTAGGTACTGCATTAGCACTTAGTGCGGCATCGGGTATGGTAGTATTTTTACCAGCAGAAATAATCCGTTCACTAATAAGCTGGTTTGCAGTTGCTGTGATAATTACAGTGTTATTATCACCACTTGCGACCATTGCTCGAATGGTGGTGTTATCGGGCATTAATATCGTTGAAGAAATTGATAACCAGCATAATGTTGGCGTTGCTTGCATTGAAGCTGCTATCTATATCGCGATCGGGTTTATATTTAAAGGGTTGTTGGGGTAAATTTTATTCTTTTTACTTACATAGAACTCAGAAATTCGTAGAGTAATAATTTAAACCAAATAAAAACTCCCAATCTTTGGTCACCTTCGGGTCAAGAGTAGTGAAGGCACTAGCGCATTTCAAGACCGTCAGCAGCAGGGATGCTGCTGTCGAGCTTACAGGGACG
>CAYOHQ010000218.1:0-5978 GCA_964403805.1 uncultured Thioalkalispiraceae bacterium
GATCATTTTGCAATACAAAATTATTTTATTGATATTGAAAATCCTGTTTAACATATTGTTTTAATTGAAAAAAATAAACTATCACTTGACGATCGTGGAGACATGCGACACAATACGCCCAAATTTGAAGGGTATTTGTTATAATATTCCAATTTTCTAATATAGGTGAATATGTCATAATTACTATTAGTAATTAAGCATTTTGACCAAATCTGACATCGGGAGATTAGTCGGTGAGTACAGATAACATTGATAATAGTAAACGTCGGTTTTTGACTGCAGCAACAACAGTTGTTGGTGCCGTTGGTGTTGGCGCAGTTGCGGTTCCTTTCATTTCTTCATGGATGCCTAGTGCACGAGCACAAGCTGCTGGTGCGCCAGTTGAAGCAGACATCAGTAAATTACAGCCCGGTGGCCGCTTAGTTATAGAATGGCGTGGCAAGCCGGTTTGGATAGTACGGCGAAACGCACAAACATTAAAAGATCTGGATAAATTAGCGGCTGAAGATGTACTTTTGGATCCTGATTCAAAAAATACTGATCAACAGCCGACTTATGCAGCTGATAAATACCGAGCTCAAAAACCAGAATATGCTATTTTAGTTGGCATTTGCACACATCTTGGTTGTTCACCAACGTATATACCGCTTGGTAAGCCAAACAACCTGGGGCAAAATTGGGTTGGTGGTTTCTTCTGCCCATGCCATGGCTCCAAGTTTGATCTGGCTGGACGCGTTTTTGCTGGTGTGCCAGCGCCATCTAATTTACTCGTTCCGCCACACAAATATTTGTCTGAGTCACTAATAATAATTGGCGTTGATCAAGGAGTCGCATAATGGATAAGTTAACTGCCTTTGTAGGTTGGGTTGATGATCGTTTTCCACTAACTGCAGTTTGGAAAGGGAGTATGTCAGAATACTACGCTCCGAAAAACTTCAATATGTGGTACTTTTTTGGATCAATAGCATTAATGGTCCTGGTTTTACAAATTGTTACCGGCATATTTTTAACAATGAATTATAAACCAGACGCGCAATTGGCATTCGCTTCAGTTGAATACATCATGCGGGATGTGAATTGGGGTTGGTTAATTCGGTATATGCATTCTACCGGTGCATCCGCATTTTTTATTGTTGTATACCTGCATATGTTTCGCGGTTTAATGTACAGTTCTTACAAAAAACCACGTGAATTACTCTGGATCTTCGGCATGTTTATTTATGTTGCATTAATGGCTGAAGCATTTATGGGATATTTGTTACCTTGGGGGCAAATGTCCTACTGGGGTGCTCAGGTCATTATTTCGTTATTTGGTGCGATTCCATGGGTAGGTGAGCCACTGGCATTATGGATTCGGGGTGATTTTGTAATATCCGATGCAACCTTAAATCGATTCTTTGCATTTCACGTTATAGCCTTACCACTAGTATTACTTGGTTTAGTGCTGGCACATCTTATTGCTCTTCATGAAGTGGGTTCAAATAATCCAGATGGTGTCGAAATTAAAGAAAAGAAAGATGCTAATGGCATACCGCTTGATGGTGTTGCTATGCATCCGTATTACACAGTAAAAGATATTTTCGGAATTGTAGTATTTTTAATATTTTTCTCACTGATTGTATTTTTTGCTCCGGAGCTCGGTGGTTGGTTTCTTGAAAAAGATAATTTCATTCCTGCTGATCCATTGAAAACACCAGAACATATTGTTCCTTTATGGTACTTTACGCCGTTCTATGCGATTTTAAGAGCGGTACCTGATAAGTTCTTCGGGGTAGTTGGAATGGGTGGAGCAATAGTCGTGTTGTTTTTATTACCCTGGTTAGATCGCAGTCCGGTAAAATCCATTCGTTATCGAGGCGTAATCTATAAAACAGCACTGGTATTATTTATAATTAGTTTCTTCGCATTAGGATGGTTAGGTACTCAACCGGCAACACCGTTGTTTACAAATTTTGCTCGAGGATTCAGTGTAATTTACTTCGCATTCTTTATTTTAATGCCTTGGTATACAACAATTGATAAGACCAAGCCAGTACCTGAAAGGGTGACATCATAATGAAAAAATTATTAATAACTGCTGTTTTTGTGCTTTTTCCAATGATTGCTAATGCAAATAGCGGGGCGCATCTGGATAAAGTTGATATTGATCTAAACAATAAAGAATCGCTTCAAGCTGGAGCCAAAATATTTATTAATTATTGTTTGAGCTGCCACTCGGCTAGTTATATGCGTTATAACCGCATGGCAGTTGATCTAAACATGAGTGCCGAGCTTGTTGAAAAAAATCTGATGTTTGCCAGTGATAAAATCGGTAGCACCATGGATGTTGCAATGAGCAAGACAGATGCAAAAAACTGGTTTGGAACAAATCCACCGGATTTATCTGTTATTGCCCGTTCACGAAGTCCTGAGTGGTTATACACTTATTTCAGAACATTTTATGTTGATGATTCCCGACCATTTGGTGTTAATAATGCCACATTTATAGATGTTGGTATGCCACATGTATTATGGGAACTGGAAGGAACCAAAGAAGCCATCTTTGAAGATCACGAAGCTGATGATGGCTCCAAAGTAAAAGTTATTGTTGGATACAAGGAATTGACTAAAGGTTCACGAACAAAAGTTGAATATGACAATGATGTTAAAAATTTAGTAGCTTTTCTCGATTATATGGGTGAGCCAGCTAAAACGGAACGTAAAGCATTAGGTGTTTGGGTACTATTTTACTTGTTCATTTTATTAATCGTTACATATGCATTGAAAAAAGAGTTTTGGAAAGACGTCCATTAGTTGATTTGACTAATTCTAAAACTGGTTTCAAACGATCTAGATGTATAATGCTCTAGATCGTTTTTTTGTTTCCATCGTTTGAATAAAAAGGTGTTATTATGGCCCAAGTTGCCAATCGTCGCTCTGTTATAACCTTATATACTGGTACGGATTGCCTATATAGTCATATGGTTCGAATCGTATTAGCTGAAAAAGGAATTACCTATAATTCTATTGAAGTAACAGGTTCAGAAACTCCAGAGGATTTAAAAGATTTAAATCCCTATAATGAAGTACCCACTCTGGTTGATCGGGACTTAGTATTGTATGAACATGAAATCATAATGGAATATTTAGATGAACGGTTTCCTCATCCACCGTTAATGCCTGTTGATCCTGTTCAACGTAGTCAAAATAGACTTATGCGTCATCGAATACTGCGCGATTGGTATAGTCTACTTAAAAATCTAAACGATGATAATAAAAAAGCCCTACGCGATAGCTTAACCGTGATAGCACCGATATTTGATCAAAAGCCCTTTTTTATGAGTGATGAATTCACTTTGGTCGATTGTGCTATATTACCATTATTATGGCGTCTTCCATCGTTAGGTATAATACTGCCAACACAAGCAAAAGCAATGTTGGATTATTCAGAAAAAATGTTTGAAAGAGAAGCTTTCCAAATCAGTTTAAGTGAAATTGAAAAAGAAATGCGTCCTTAAGTTGGATTAAAGTGAATTCCAGTAGGCCTTATCTGTTAAGAGCAATAAATGAATGGCTCGTTGATAATGATTTAACGCCATATCTATTAGTTAATGCCAAACATGAAAATGTTCAGGTACCAGTCGACTATGTTGATAATGGCAAGATAGTATTAAACCTATCCCCAAGTGCCATCCAAATGCTAACGATGGATAATGAATCAGTTTCGTTTAATGCGCGTTTTGGTGGCAAGCCAAATAATATCTATATACCCATTCAAGCCTGCATGGCAATTTATGCCAGAGAAAACGGTAAAGGCATGGTGTTCAACGAAGAAAAAGATGATGGACCGGAAGACCCGAGTGGTTCAGCTAAGAAAACTGACTCAAAACCAAGTTTAAAAATCGTAAAATAATTAGAGTTCCGGTAACATCTTCCCTGGGTTTAAAATTCCATTTGGATCAAACTGCTGTTTTAACTGGTGCATTAAGCGTAACGAAACAGGATCGAGTTCACGGGCGATGAAGTCGCGTTTTTCAAGACCAACGCCATGTTCTCCAGAAAGTGTGCCTTTTAATTTTAGTACTAGATTAAATACATCATCCAAACATTCATGAACCTGTTTTGATTGTTGATCGTTTTCGGGATCGTATAATAAATTGACATGAATATTGCCATTACCGGCATGACCGAAATTGACGATGGGAATTGAATGTTTTTCTGATAAAACTTCAAGCCCGGAAATTAATTTGGGTAGATTGGATATCGGAACGACGACATCTTCATTTATTTTTTTCGGTGAAATTTTACGGAGTGCTGGAGACAAGGCTTTGCGTAACGCCCACAAAGCATCAGCTTCTTGCTTTGAAGCGGCGGTTTTAATCGACAACAAGCCATCATTGCTTGCGCTATTGATGATGCTGTTTATACACTTGTCTTGTTCCGATGATGGACCATCGATTTCTATCATTAGTAATGCACCGGCATCTTGCGGTAATTCGATCTCAGAATAATCACGGATCATATCAATGGCATTTTTATCGATAAATTCTAATACCCTAGGGGTAATCGACTGTGACATTATCGATACAATAGCTTTAGTGGCATCCTCAATATTTTTATACACGGCCTGGAATGTCCGAACCGGAGATTGAATCGGTGTTAATTTTAATGTTGCTTCGGTTATAATTGCCAAGGTTCCTTCAGAGCCGATAAGTAGTCTTGTTAGATCGTAACCAACAACACCTTTTGTTGTGAATACACCGGTTCGAAGTTCCTCACCAGTGCCGATAACGGCTCTTAAGCCTAAAACATTTTCACGCGGTGTGCCGTATTTAACTGTTCGGGGACCGGCGGAATTGTATGCCAGATTTCCACCAATGGTGCAGTATTCCGAACTAGTCGGATCCGGTGGCCAGAAAAATCCAATTTCACCTGCTTTGTTTTGCACGATTTGATTGGTGACACCGGGTTGTGTTACCAGATACCGATCTTCTGGGTTAAGTTCTAAAATAGTGTTCATTCGCTCGGTGGATAATATCACGCCACCATTTATAGGAACTGTTGCACCGGTTGTTCCTGTACCTCGACCTCGAGCGATGAGTGATACATTAAACTGATTGCATAATGTCACGATCAATTGCACATTTTCATGAGATTCAGGTAACAGTACTAAGTCAGGTAATGCTTGACGGCGGCTATTATCATAACCATAAGACCAGCGATCGCTTTCTTCAGTTAAAATTTGATTAGCGTTTAGATTATTTTGTAACTGCTGAATTAATTTATTAACAGCTGTATCTGTTTTGATACTCATTTTGAAAATAATATAAAGTCAATTTGATGACAAAAGCAGTGAATTGATAATAAATGCACTTCCTGAATTCTAGCGGTTACAACGGAAGGTACACGTATTTCAACATCATTAGCATTAAGTAAATCTGCAATTTTGCCACCATCTCTACCCGTTAAAGCAACTACTTTCATTTCTTTTTGATGGGCAGCTTTTATCGCTTCAACAACATTGTTTGAATTACCACTAGTAGAGATAGCAAGTAGCACATCATTCTTCAATCCAAGCCCCAATACCTGTTTGGAAAAAATTTTATCAAATGAATAATCATTTGATATTGCAGTAATCGCCGAGGTATCGGTGGTTAAGGCAATGGCAGGTAATTCCGGTCGTTCCATTTCAAATCGACAAATAAGTTCTGCCGAAAAATGTTGTGCATCAGCAGCGGAGCCACCATTACCACAACTTAATATTTTATTTTTATTGCTTATGGCATCGGCCATTATTTTTGTTGCAGCTGCAATTTTAGGTGCTAATACTGTAATAGAATTACTTTTAGTATTAATGCTTTCTTCAAATAAATTGCTAATGTTTTTTTCAATAGTCATAATTTTAATAGTTAAGCTTAAAAAGCATTTTGTATCCAGTTAATTAACATATTATCACCGCTACCGGATTTATTGGGCGTCATGGCAACGACATCAAATCG
>CAYOHQ010000219.1:0-5971 GCA_964403805.1 uncultured Thioalkalispiraceae bacterium
TTAACATTCTTTAAAGTTAAATTTAATATACAAAAATAACTGTGAATATGTTGAAAAATAGATTTTTAATTGTATTAGTTTATTTTTATTTGTCTACAGTAGAGGCTTCATCAACTAAAGTCGACTATGTCAAAGTTATCCATGTTTCTTCGAATGATGTTCTTAATGTGAGGTATAAACCAGATTGGAAATCAATAAAAGTCACGGAATTGGCATATGATAAGACGTGTTTAATAAATATAGCATGTAATGATGGATTTAAATTTAGTGATATTAGATTTGAGTCTAATACAGATGAAGATAAAAACAGATCTAAGCTAAAGCGCTGGTGTAAAGTTGATTATGGAAAATCATCAGGCTGGGTTTTAGCCCAATATTTGTCTTCCGATAAAAATTGTCAGAATCAAGAAAATAATCAAGTTTCACCAGTTGTTAAGTTATGGGGTTACTCAAGTAAAGATGAATTGGATAAGATTAATAATAATATAAAACAAGCTGCTTTATTAAGTGAAAAATGGGTTCTTAATCCTAGAGACTATTTAGATAATATGTTTCGTTCATCAGCGGAACGTAAGAGTAATGAAGACGAGGAAAACGAGGAATATGAAGAAGGAATCGTGAGTACACCTATTATCAATTATTCGTATAACAGTATAAATCAACCGGATTATATGTTCATCGATGATATCCATTCTAGTATTGGTGGTGATGATCCTGTTCGAGGTTATGTTAAACAGTTTGTTTTAAAACAGGTAAGCCACAAATATGGAAATAAACCGAAAAATATATGGAATGTGATTGTAAAAAAATATGCGCAACGTTGCTGGCGTACGGAAAATACTGAAATATTTTACGGCAGTCCCTGTCCATAGGTTAGGTTTTTGAATTTTTTTATAAATATGAAGTTGTAGCTTTTTTTAAATACGTATTATTTGAATGATAAGTTGGCTGGATTTGTACGTATTTTATTTAACCTTAATGGAAAAATATTACACTGTTAAATATAAAATTTCACATTCAATATAATATGCATTATTGAACTGTAAACATAACTAGTGTTTTAATATGAATTTAGTTATCAAATTATCAGAATATGATCGACTAAATAATTTATTAGAGTTTTATTTGTTGTTAAATTAAAATAATTTAAGGAAATAAATATGATCTACAACATGGAGTATGATGGTAAAAAGATTACATGGGAGGGGCATGGCATCTTCAAAGCAACATCTGGTCTACCAGATTTTCAAAAGCCTATTAAACAATGTGTTCCAGATAGTGGTCCTATACCAGAAGGGTTTTATAAAATATATCTATCAAATCATGGCACAGCAAAAGATGACGGTACTGGGAGATGCAATTTAAAAGCCTCATGGGGAATTCAAAAAATACCAAGAGGTACAACAAATGCAGGTGAATGTGAGCCTTATTGGGCACAATGGGGACAAAATAGAGCGCGTATGGAACCTGCAGATATTTCCACTTTAAATAAGTGTATTCCTGTTATGAGAGGTGGCTTTTATTTACATGATTCTACGAAAGGATATAGTCATGGCTGTATTGAGGTTGAATTAAGTTTATTTGTACAATTGAAGATGTATAATAAAAAAACGAAGAAAAAAAGATTAGTCTTAAAAGTGAATTATGAGGAAGGAGAGTCAACTAATGGTGATACGAAAATTTAGTATTTTACTTTGCTTTATCATTTCAACTTGTGTTAATGCAGGTACTAATTATGAAATAGAACTGGAGAATCAATTGTCAAAATGTATAAAAATTGAAAGTCAAAAATTGTTTAAACAAATTAATACACAGTTTCTCAAAATTAAATATAAAGAAATTTCTTCTACCGCAAGCTGTGGATGTAAATCCGCATTAAGCGCATATTATGTGTATGAAAAAATAAATAATTATAAGTCATTACTTATAGGTGGTAAATTATTGTTTCGTAAAAATGGGGTTCATAATTTGCCATTAGCTATTGGAGATAATATGATCGTAGACAGATCTATACTTATAATTTTTTCTTGTGCGCGGCCTGATTAGATTTGGTTGAATCTATAAATCAATAAGTGTTTACAAAAATAGCGCTAAAAAATACACCCGCATGTATTTCAAACTAACTATGAATTATCTGTTACTATGGATTGTAATGTTCCAAATTATTTAGAATAAAATCATGCTATTTCATATTCAAAATCCCCTTTTTCATTTGCTGTAACATGAATTTTTTCAATTGGGTCACTGTCAGCCATTCTGGAAAGACACTCGGATGCTAATTGTGGAAGTAAAGTTCGAGTTAATATGTTTTCAATGTTCCTTGCTCCGGTATCAACTTCCTGACTTCTTGCTACTATATGTAATATTACATCGTCGTGATAGCTAAACTCTGCATCATAATTATTTTTAACTCTTTTCTCAATTTTATTCATGTTTAATTTACAGATTTTCATTAAATCTTCATCTGATAGAGGGTAGTAGGGAATAATAGTAGTTCTGCCAAGAAAAGCAGGTTTAAAATAATTTAATAATTGTGGACGAAAATTATCAAGAAGGACTTCAGGTTCAGGTACTGTTTCACTTGCAGCACAAATTGCTCGGATATGTTCTTCGCCTGCATTTGATGTCATGATAATTACAGTATGACGAAAGTCGATATCTCTGCCTTCACCATCTCTAATAGTTCCTTTGTCAAATAAATTATAAAATATATCTTGTACTCCTGGATGTGCTTTTTCCATTTCATCTAATAATATAATGCTGTGTGGGTTTCTCCTAACGGCCTCTGTCAATACACCGCCTTCACCATAACCTACATATCCTGGTGGAGAACCAAGTAACATAGAAACTTTATGTTCTTCTTTAAACTCAGACATGTTAATCGTCGTTATGTTTTGTTCTCCTCCATATAATTCATCGGCAAGAGCTAGTGCAGTTTCTGTTTTCCCAACTCCGCTGGAACCTACCATAAAAAAAACTCCAACCGGTTTACCGGGATCAGTTAATCCAGCTCGAGATGTTCGAATGCTTTGTGCTATTGTTTCTAATGCGTGAGATTGTCCTATTATTCTTTTGGCTAAATTTTTCTTAAGTTCTATAATCGAATTTATTTCATCTGCAAGCATTTTACCGACTGGTATACCAGTCCAGTTTGCTACAACCTCGGCAATAGCTTGTCCATCAACATTAACTTGTATCATAGGATCTTCATCTTGAATTTTAGTTAATGAGGTCATCAAGCTTTGTAATTTTTTCTTAATAGTGTTTTTTTCATCAGGAGATAATTGTTTAGAATTAGTTTTGTCTTTAGTTTCTGAGTTTATGATTGAGAAATCATCTTCTATTTTTTGTTGTAGGCCATGAATTTGAGAAACGAGTACTTTTTCTTTATTCCATTGCTCTTCCTGAATTATTAACTTTTCTTCAAGATTCTTTATGTCTTCTTTTGTTGTGTTTATTCTAGCTTCATTGTTACCCATTACTGCATTTTCTCGTTCCAGTAAAGTTAAATTTATTTTAAATTGATTTATATGTCGACGAGTGTATTCAACGGCACTTGGTGTTGCACTTTGGCTTAATGATATACGAGCACAAGCTGTATCAAGTAAACTAACAGACTTGTCAGGTAATTGACGTGCAGTTATATAACGACTTGATAATTTGACTGAGTCAATAATAGCTTCATCCAGAATTCGAACATCATGATGTTTTTGCAATGCAATTGAAATTGCACGCATCATATTAATTGCTTTCTCTTCATTTGGTTCTTCAACTTTAACAACCTGAAATCGCCTGGTAAGTGCAGCATCGCGCTCAAAATATTTTTTGTATTCAGCCCAGGTAGTTGCAGCTATTGTTCGCAACTCTCCGCGTGCCAATGCTGGTTTTAATAGATTTGCTGCATCACCTTGTCCTTCTTTACCGCCAGCACCTATCATTGTATGAGCCTCATCAATGAATAATATAATGGGTACAGGGGATGATTTAACTTCATTTATTACCGATTTTAAACGATTTTCAAATTCACCTTTTACACTTGCACCTGCTTGCAGTAAGCCAAGATCTAAACTCAAAATTTGAACGTTTTTAAGTGGGGTAGGAACATCACCATTAGCAATACGTAAGGCAAATCCTTCAGCTACAGCGGTTTTTCCAACACCGGCTTCACCAGTAAGAATTGGATTGTTTTGTCGGCGACGAATTAAAATATCTATTATCTGTCTAATTTCATTATCTCTACCAATTATTTTATCTATTTTTCCTTCTTTTGCAGATTTAGTTAAATTGAGAGTAAATTTATCCAGTGATGGTGTCTTGCTTGGAATTCCGGAATTTGATATATCTGATGATGAAGTATCTCCGTAAGTGCTATTTTGCGATTCTGTTGTACTACCAACAATTGATCTAATAATATCTCGTAATGAGTCGGGTGTAATTTTACTAAGTTCGCCAGTGGTAACATTTGTTAATCGTATCAATGTATCATCCAGAAGTAGTGCTCCCAGTAGATGTCCTGAAGTCGCAACTGTATGACTATAATCAATTGATGCTAATATCCAGGCACTTTTAGCTAAATCAACAATAGTTGGTGATAATGCAGGGGAGCGAGTATTACCAGATTTCAGGTACTCAAGTTCATTATTTAATTCCTGTGCAAATGTGGCTGGATTTATATCAAATTTATCTAATATAGCAATTAGATCACTATCTTTTATTTCTAATAACTTAAGAAACCAATGCTCAATTTCCACATTATAATGAGATCGAGATAAACAAAATCCAGCTGCACCTTCGAGTGCTTTTTGGCAAGGTTTATTTAATTTTCCTACTAATGACTTTAAATCAATTGTTAGCATGTAATTTCCTTATAATCTAAATTACGATAGTCGATTTGCCGAAACAACAATATCAACTGTTTCATTGGGTTTAAATGAATCCCCTGATTTTGGGAACCATGCATTCCAGCTTAAAATGGGTGGATCATTTTTATTAAGAATGATTTTATTGGGAATATCTGAACGGTTAGCTCGAATGATAAAATCATAATTACACTCTATACCAGCATAAATACGTACTAGTTCATTTAAAGCTTTGAGAGTCTTTGTACCGGGTGCAAAACGTTTGAGTTGAATTTTATTCAGTGGTCCAAGAATAATTCGAATTTTACCCTGAGCAAACAGTCCTTTTCGCCCCAGAATAGCAGATCGTCCCAAACATGCATTTTGACCTTTTGGCTGAATTTGAGATGTTAATCTTGTTCGTACATCGTCAATTAACCATTGCCATTGACTAATAAACTCAGAAATTTCAACAGGTATTGAAAAATGACGCTGTAGAATATGCTTTAAACCGCTAGATGTTTTTATTGTTTGATTTAATAAACCACTATAATACAATAATGATTCATCTTGCGTGTGTAGACGGTTGTCTAAATTTTTTGTACCAAGACCTATTAATGAAAGTAGTACCTTAGTATGAGAATCTCGTGCAGTTGCAGTATTTTTTGCAAGTTTTTTCCTTTCATAATCTATTGCTAATTTATACTTAACAGATGATTGATAAAATAGAGAAATAGTACGATGGTTAAATAAATCCAAAAACTTATGCAAAGAGTCATCTTTTAGTTTTAAGCGTTGTAGTACCATTTCACTATAATGGTAAGGTAAAACCCCCATAGAACCCGTTAGTCCCATGAAATTTACTTGCATATGCCATTGACTTATATTTCGGTGATTAACAACTCTATTAAGAACTGATATCTCTGATGGGAAAAAGTCGAGATCATGATTGTTATGGAAACGAATAATTTCTGTATCTGGCGGTGTAAATCTAGCTATAGTATTTATTTTATCAGTTTTGTTTTTACTTATAGACTCAAATATACACGCACGTTCCAATAATCTAACTGATTGTAGGCATGTTTATTTATGTATTTTTTATGAAAGTTGCCGCAGTATTAGGCTCTGTTGCA
>CAYOHQ010000220.1:0-5946 GCA_964403805.1 uncultured Thioalkalispiraceae bacterium
TGCATTGGTATATCCAACTAACGATACTGTCGCAATATCGGCTCTTTTTCGCGAACGCCGGCCCTGCTCACGTTGACTTTGCACGCGTTTAAGCCGTTTGTTTAATTGTTTTATACGTTCGTTTAATAAGCGTCGATCGGTTTCAAGTTGTGTTTCACCCGGCCCTCGTAATCCTATACCGCCTTTTTGGCGTTCCAGATGGGTCCAGCCGCGTACCAGACGTGTTGCTAGATGACTTAATTGAGCTAATTCAACCTGTAATTTACCATCGTGGGTTCGGGCTCGCTGTGCAAAGATATCCAGAATCAAGCCAGTTCGATCCAATACCCGGCATTCGATACTGGCTTCAATATTGCGTTCTTGAGCTGGGGACAATTCATGATTAAATAATACTATTTCAGCATCGAGTGACTGAACCAGTAATTTTAATTCTTCAATCTTGCCTTTGCCGATAAAGTGACGGGAATCAGGGGCAGTTCTTGAACCCGTTATAACATCAAGAACTTCTGCTCCGGCTGATCGGGCAAGTTCTTTGTATTCAGCCAGACTGTCTTCTACTGTGGAACCGTAAAATTCGATATGAACAATAATCGCACGCTCACCACTTTTAGGTCGTTCAAACAATCGATGGGCTCCCGTACTGGCTGGTATAATTAGCTAAATTAACTATTACCCGCTGCACTACCTGAAGCATCGGCTTCATCTGACATCGGTAATTTAATGTTGCGAGATGGCACAATCGTTGAGATAGCATGTTTGTATACCATTTGATTCACGCTATTGCGTAATAACACAACAAATTGGTCAAATGACTCAACTTGCCCTTGTAATTTAATGCCATTGACGAGAAAAATAGACACTGGAATTCGTTCTTTCCTAAGCGCATTTAAGAATGGATCTTGTAATGCTTGCCCCTTACCGCTCATATTAAAATCTCCTTGTATTCTAATTGTATGGAGTATATCTGCCCCGTTTTGCGGGATCTCATAATGATTAAAAGTTAACCAGAAATAGCTGGCCAATACCGACAATTTGCATTAAATGCATACTTTGCTGACTATTATAGTAGCACAAACTACTCGTTTTAATAACGACACAGTTTTACCGGATAATCTCTAGACAACAAAATCGGTTATAAGTTTACTAAGATGGGGATTGACTAACTTTTTTCAAGACTTTTTCCATAATATTTCTATCTAAACTGTCAAACCAGTCATTTGGCGATTCTGAACGCAACCAGGTAAATTGTCGCTTCGCTAATTGTCGGGTTGCTATCACAGCACGCTCAGTCATTTCAGTTTTTGACAGACTACCATCGAGATATTCCCACACCTGGCGGTAGCCGACACAGCGCATTGATGGATTATCCAGACTTAGATCACCCCGCTTGTAAAAATAACTAACTTCATCAATCAGACCATCTTCAAGCATCTGTTTAAAACGGATTTCGATATTGGCATGGAGTTCTGACCGTTGTGAAGGTGCTACTACCAGATCAGTTACATCATAATCCAGACGGGTGCCCTGACTTTTTTGATGAAATTCAGAAATAGTGATGCCGGATATTTCATAAACTTCCAAAGCGCGTTGAATACGCTGTGGATCATTCGGATGCAGACGTGCGGCTGTCACTGGATCGATTTGTTTTAATTTATCAAACATATACTCCCAACCGTGTTGTGCCGCCTGCGCTTCCAGTTTTGCTCGTATTGCAGCATCGCTGGTTGGCATATCCGATAGACCATGCCGCAATGCTTTGTAATATAACATTGTACCACCGACTAATAATGGGATACGATTTCGGCTGATACTGTCTTTCATCTCACGCAATGCATCACTACAAAACTGTGCCACTGAATACGATTCACTGGCATCGATAATATTGATTAATCGATGAGGTGCTTGCGCCAGTGTCGCCGCATCCGGTTTTGCCGTTCCAATATCCATGTCTTTATAAATTAGCGCTGAATCAACGCTAATAATATCCACGGGTAATTGTTTAACCAGTTCTACTGCAATGGCGGTTTTACCTGATGCGGTTGGGCCCATTAAGAAAATTGCAGGTGGAAGGTTTGAAGTAGTCACTTTGATTATTTCTTTCAGATTACAGTTTTAATAAATTATCTAAATCATCGGCTGAAATTGTATGCCACCAACTTTTATTTTCCAGCATTAACAAACCTGCATCAATATTATTAAGTTCAAATAACAATGATTTTGCTATTTCTTTATTAAATTTTGAAACATCAATTATGTCAGCACTACAGATAACGGCTAGTAAGTCGTCTCTTTCACTTTCATCGTCACTAACTTTATTCTCAATAAAAAATGACGCTATATTTTCAAACAGCTTAGCGTAATTTACATTGCTCAACACTACCGGGATTGCGCGTAACAATACGGTATTAAGACCTGATACTGTCGCATTGATTCCGGTTTTATTTATTACCGCTAAATTTCTTTCGAGATAATCTACCAGCTTCTCATCAAGCGAAATAGACTCTGGAATTAATAGCGGTTTTGAAATAATTGTATTACCTTTAAATTCACGGGATAAGCTAGACAGTATTAAATAGCTTTGTGCTTTTTTAATATTGATTAATGCAATATTAGAATTGTATTCTGTTAATAAATAACGCTGTTCTATTACTTTAAGTAGCTCTCCAAAAAAACAACCCTTAATATGTTTATTACTATCTTTAGATAAATATTCAGAAGCAGATTCAGCCATGTAATGACTCATTTCATTATAATTTTTATTTTCATACATTGGCGCAACATTTAAATTAGTTTCACTTTTTTGATTTGAATTTAGCGCTTGAGTTATAACATGCGATAAAAAATCATGCACTTGTCGCATATCATTAAACCGAACTTCATGTTTGGTTGGATGAACATTCACATCAATAAACTCAGTACTAATCGTTAAATATAAAACATAAGCAACATACCGGCCTTCTGGTAATGTATCTTTAAAAGCTTGCCGAATGGCATGAAAAATCACCCGGTCTCTTATTATTCGACCATTAATATAAAAATATTGTACGTCGGCGCTGGCACGTGAATAACCACCCTTCGCAAGCCAGCCCGTTAATGTCATACCCGATGACTGAAAATTAAGGGTCACGGTATTATCATAAAAAGCTTTACCGCAAATTTTTAATACCCTACGCGATTTTTCCTGCTCATCGTGGGCGTGTTGAAAGCGAAAAACTTCACGTTCATTATGAAGAAAAGTAAATGCCGAATTAAAATCACTTAATATTAATTGTTTTATGGTGCGTTCAACGTGTAGGTATTCTGTTCGTTCAGACCGTAAATATTTTTTTCGCGCAGGGGTGTTATAAAATATTTTATTTGCAGTAACTGTCGTTCCAATCGGATGAGCGATAGGAACTAATTTTAGTTTATCCAAATCATGCTGATCGTATGATGATTCGGTATCATTGGAATAATCCAGCTTCCAGGCATTATCATCATCGGCTACCTTTGAAATAATTTCGAATTTGGATACTGATGCAATACTCGCAAGTGCTTCACCACGAAAGCCCAGCGTATTAATATGCCCAAGTTGATCCTGTGAATAAATTTTACTGGTGGCATGAGGACTTACTGCAAGACATAATTCTCCGGCCGGTATACCGTGACCATCATCGGTAACACTAATTTTTTCCAATCCTGCTTGCTGTATTTCAATGCGAATACGACTAGCATCGGCATCGATACTGTTTTCAATAAGTTCCTTAAGGATTGATGCAGGACGTTCAACAACTTCACCTGCTGCTATCTGATTCGATAAACTAATCGGTAGTTTTCGTATTGGATTTTTTGACACAGTATGATCTGACATTACATACAACTGTACGGTATTTTTAAATGGAGTGCACTAAATAACCGGAATTCGTAGAATCCTACCGATTATTAATTTGTCATTTCTCAGGTTATTTGCGACTTTAATTCCTTTTACACTAACCTGATATTTTTTAGCGATATACGAAAGTGTTTCGCCGTTGGTAATTTTGTGTTCATGTTGCTTCATTAAAGCAAGCTTGGTGCCGGGTGGCGCGTTGGATTTAAAATAGGATTCAACGCCATGCAAAATTGCCTTTGACATTTTCTTTTGATAATAACCACTGCGCAAGCGTGATTCTTCTTTTGGATTTGAAATAAATGCCATTTCAATTAATATCGACGGCATATCCGGTGCTTTTAACACTCTGAAACCGGCTTTCTCAACATGGTTTTTATGCAGTGAGTTAACACCTTTTAATCTTCTTAATACTTGCTTTGCAACACGATGACTGTCTTCAAGAGTTGAATTTTTTACCATATCAACTAGCACTAGTTTAAGTAAATCATCTTTATCACCTAAACTAACACCACCAATTAAATCTGAATTATTTTCTTTATTGGCCAACCAACCTGCTGCTTCACTACTTGCTCCGTTATCAGATAACACATAAACAGATGAGCCCCGGGCTTTTTTAGTTCTAAAAGCATCGGCGTGTAATGAAATAAATAAATCAGCTTGCACTCGTCTGGCAATTTCAACACGTTTACCTAGTCCAATAAAATAATCACCCTTACGAACCAATACCGCTTTCATACCCCGTTGACGATTAATATTTGCTGCCAGTTTTTTTGCTACCTGTAAAACAATTTTCTTTTCTTTGGTTCCACGATATCCGATTGCTCCAGGATCATCTCCACCGTGTCCGGCATCGATTGCGATGATGACATCACGAGGTTTGTTAGGCATAACCCGTTTAATTTTTGGTTTGTGCTTTTTCTTGCTACGATTTTTATTAAATAAATCCAGAACCAAACGATGGCCGTAGTCTTTATTGGGTGACAATACAAAGCTTTTGGGTTTAACGGCTTTTTTTAAATCCAGAACAATTCTTAAATCATTTTTATTTCGTTTCGCTACCCGAACACCGCGTAACAGAGGATCGTTTTTATCTATTTTTAAATCGGATGTTGAAGCAATAAGACTGGTATTTTTTAAATCAATAACAATACGATTGGGTGACTTCATAGTAAATAAGTCGTGCGATACTCTTTTGCTTAAATCAAACACCAATCGGGTATTGTCCGGTGCCTGCCACATGCGCATACCTTCTATAAAGGCGGCAGCATAAGCACTCGGTGCGAATGCGCACAATAACAGTGTTGATATTAATAGTCGGAGTGTAAACATAACTTTTTCACTATAAATTGACATCATTGTAAAAATTCACATGATATTAATGTCATTATCGGACATTTTAGTGCATTAATTCAAGTAATATATCGGTAATTCTTTTTATTTCTTAAATAGTTAAGGCTTAAAGCTCGAGTTATCTCTCGAATACGATCAAATCGATCTGTTTTCACTGTTTTTGAAAACTAACTTCCCTTGTTTCACCTTTAACTGCCAGTCGAATAATTAAATCTGCTTCAGGTAACCAGCCTTCACCTTGTTCCGGCCATTCCACTAAACAGATAGATTCAGCATTAAAATAATCTCTCGCGCCCATGAACTCAAGCTCTTCCGGATCGTTCATTCGATACAAATCAAAATGATAAAAATCTTTATTATCAATTAGATAAGGTTCGACTAAAGTGTAAGTTGGGCTTTTAACCGTGCCCTGATAACCCATGGCATGTAAAAAACCCCGCACTAAAGTCGTTTTGCCGGCACCCAAACCACCAATTAAATAAATTACATTAGGGGCATCACTTCGTTGGCAAAATTGTGCTAATTGCTCACCAAGGATAATAGTCGCTGATTCATCTTGTAATATGCGCGTTGATGTATCAAACATGACTATTCCATAGTAAAAATGTAACTATTTAGCGTAAATAGAAAAGAGACAAATAGTTAGGATTTGGAACCGGGATAGCCCAATCAAGACCGTGTGCCGCAGGACGCGGCACTCGAGCGCGCCATGGATGGCGATCTTT
>CAYOHQ010000221.1:0-5944 GCA_964403805.1 uncultured Thioalkalispiraceae bacterium
ACCTCGCACATACGAAATTATTTCGGCAATTACGATAACCAGCAATAATGATTTTGATGACAAGCATCCAGCTGGTTCAAGTTTGAACGACCTCTTTACAGTTGAATATACCAAAGGCCGAGGTGTGAATGCGGATTTTTATTTGAATGGAGTCAAAAAATACACGCTTAATGAATTTATTGCCGCCGCACCTCAGGGCATGAGAGAGATACATCTAAAATTAATTCAGGTTCCGGTAGTATCTAAAATACAAAATTTTAAAATTGAATACACACAAACAGACGGTGAATACTATGAAATGTTTCTGGAGAATATTACTTTTGAATAGTTCATATTTAATAGGCCATTATGACGGTTTCACCATTTCAGACAACATTCTGTAACTGTAATCGGAAATCATCAATGGAAGAAGCTCGATGCTTTATAATATTATAAAGCATCGAGTTAAGTATTAATTTAATTATTTTACATCAATATTGGTTTTTGCAACACCAAGCACATCACCTGATTCCCAATCCATAATATCAAATGTTATTGAATATTTACCTACTGGTGGATTTTCAATAAGAATATCATATCGTTCTGCAGAGACTGTATCCCATTGCGTAAATGGAACTCTACTCTTGTTAGGTAACGGATGACCATCTGAAGCAATAATTTGTGCATTTAGTGCAGCAGGAATTTTTAAGCGTTTAGGCATATAACCTGCACTAGCATAGCGAATTTATAGTGTTTGATTTGAACTCATGGAAGCTGAACTTCCAGTGCTAAAAAAGGTTTTGCAGTATCTGGTTTATTACATAACAACGATATGTTGTTATATGATCGAGCTACAGAATCCTTATGGTCACAAATCATTAGCACTGCCATAAGGGCAAGTTAAAAGGCAATAAATTAATCAACATTGTTGTTAGTAATACAAGCTGGTCTCAATGGCAACTACGATACCAATCAGGCAATTTATTTTCCGATACGAAATAACACCGCTAGATCCCACCCTAAGCAACGGGTAATTGGACTGTCATCGGGCAAATATTCTAAGGCCTGGCCACTATCAGAACTGGGTAAGCAATCCTAATAACATTTAGTACCATAATACTAGAACAATTTAATAAAGCACTTTTAGAATAGAATATTTAATGCTCTCAAACTGAGCCCGTTAAGCCTAATATGTGTATAGAATTGACAAAAAACTATACATTTCATCAGAAACGTGTATAGTTTTTGAAGATTTCTATACATATCAAAGCCAAAAGGCATAGATTATCCGATAATTATGACATTATATTTAGACAAAAACAGCCTGCAAACCTTGCCCTTACCCGCAAGTATTTCGCTAGAAACCACGGAAATACTCAAAAAACTGGCTCAAGCACACCGACAATTAGCGGAGTTAAAAGGAATAACCAGCACAATCCCCAATGAGCAAATCCTAATTAGAACCCTGACCATGCAAGAAGCAAAAGACAGCTCTGAAATAGAAAATATCATCACCACTCATGATGAACTGTTCCAGGCAAATTTAGTTGAAACCATACTCAATCCGGCAGCCAAAGAGGTTAGCCAATATGCAATAGCATTACAAAGGGGCTTCGCTCAAGTAAGGACTAACCAACTTATCAGGCTAGAAGACATACTCAATATTCATGAACAAATAGAACAAAACAAAGCAGGCTTACGCAAACTACCCGGCACACAGTTACTCAACCAAACCACCGGTGAAGTAGTGTATTCACCACCACAAGATCCAGAGCACGTAAAAAACTTAATGGCTAATTTAGTGAGCTTCATTAATGACGATAGTCTCAGTGACTTAGACCCATTAATTAAAATGGCATTAATACATCACCAGTTTGAAAGTATTCATCCATTTTATGATGGTAATGGTCGAACCGGTCGAATTATTAATATCTTATACTTGGTCATAAACGACCTGCTGGATTTACCTGTGTTATACCTCAGCCGATACATCACCCAAAACAAAGCACGCTACTATCAATTACTACAACAAGTACGCGAACAGCAAGATTGGGAACAATGGGTAATGTACATGTTAGATGGCGTAGAACAAACAGCCAAACAAACCATCCTGCAAATCAACACTATCAGGAGTATGATGCAAGACTACAAGCATCGTATACGCAGCGAATTACCCAAACTATACAGCCAGGATTTGTTAAATAATTTATTTAGTCATCCCTACACCAAAATTGAATACTTGCAAAATGACTTAGGTGTCAGTCGAGTAACAGCAACACGTTATTTAGAATTATTAGTCGAAAAACAATTTTTACAAAAACAAAAAATAGGCAGAAGTAATTTTTATATTAACCAGCCACTATTAGAATTATTTTTGCAAAATAAATAAAACCCTGAATTCAACCAATAATAGTAATTAAATTAATCAAAGGAATAAAATTAGGAAATTATAATTATGGAAAATTTTAGAGGTAAAGTTTTAAATATTTTTTTTAAAATTAATCGTTCTCAAAAATTTTATATTTTAGCAATTTCAGTACTGCCTTTACTATTATTTGGTTTCATATTTAACATATCATATATTAAATTATCAGCATTTCAAATATTATTTTTATTTTCATTTTGTGGTGTTATGTCCGATTTATTATATTTATATAAGAAAACATGGAGCACCCTAATTGGTAAAGGGCTTATATTAGTTATTTATGCAACATCGACAAATTTTGCCTTGTCAATATCATATCAAATTTTAAACGAAATTATAAAAGTAGAACCTACAATGTTAAAGTATTCTTTAGCGTTTACATCAACATTAACATTGCCTTTATTTATAGCAATAGGATTCATGATCGTTTTTGGATTAATATTCGCATTTGGCCAGTTTTATTTATTGGTAGTACTTCAGGTTCCAAAACTCAATAAAAATGAAAGGCTTTATAAACTTATGCCTCCAGTAGAGTTGCATCCGGGTAAATTTTTCATTGCTAGAATGTTTGCTTACCCTCTTGTAGTTGGTTTAATTCTTGGTGTAGCAAGAGGAAATTCTGAAGAATATAGTGTTTTTCTGACCAGAACAGTTAAAAAATTTATCTACACTATGGAAGCTGTGAAATATTCTAGATGTAAACTATCAGATAAACAAAAATCAATTAAGATAAATAATAAAGAAATTATTGTAGTTCAATTAAATGAAAAAGATGAATATATTTTTACCCATACATTATGTAAACAAAAACTATAGTGAAGTTAAATTAATTACTATGTGTTAAGAATTAAATCTTAATAAAATATACATTAACCTGAATTTAACCAATAACTGCAATTAATTTATACAGCCAGTAAAGCAATCTACTGCCCCATAAATAATTCAATACACACTTTAAATTTCTGTGTTTATGATTATTCATATTGTGCCACAGATATACGGCACAGCATCGAATTTTTAATGGTTATTTAAAATTACTAAAAGTTTTTATCTCACTAACTTTCTTTTCGCATCACTATTACCTAATTCTGCAGCTAGTTTGTACATCTTAAGAGCTGATACTTTGTCTTTTTTTACACCTTGCCCGAGTTCACTCATTAGTCCTAATTTATATAAGGCTTTCGCTAATCCAGGTCTATCAGGGTCATGAGCTAATAATTGAATTGCTCTCTCATACCAATATCGTGCATTACTAAAATTTTTTTTGACACCTAATCCACGATAGTACAATTCACCAAGATGGTATTCCGCAATTGTGCTGTCTCCTTGTGCAGCTTTTCGATACCATTCATTTGCTTTCAAATAATTAACTTTAACACCTTTACCTTTTTCATAAAATTGACCTAACTTATATTTTGCTTCTGAGTAACCACCTTTTGTCATGGCAGCTTTTTTGTACCACTTGATTGCATTATCATAATCACTGTTGCTTTCATATAATTGAGCAATTCGAACTACAGCAAATACGTTACCAAGATTTGTGGCTTTTTTATACCAGTTCATTGCAATAGTTGAATCTCGTTCTACGCAATCACCATTTTGATACATATCACCTAAATTAATCTGTACCCATGGTTGATCTTGTTCTGCGGATTTTTGAAACCATTTTAATGAAGCTTTGCAATCTTGAGGTATCAATTTACCTTCCTTGTAAATTGTACCCAATTTGTTTTGAGCATCAGGTTCGCCTTGTAATGCAGATTTTTTGTATAATGATAACGCTTTTTTATTACTTTGTTTCATAAGGTTACCGTATTCATATTTTTCAGCGAGACTGTACTGTATATACGCGATATTATGTTTAAGAGCTTCTAAGTACCAATAAATAGCTTTTTCTTTATTATTTAAATTGTTCTCATACAACATAGCTAATTGAAATTTTGCATCAACATTGTTTTGTACAATAGCTTTTTTATAGAATTCCAGTGATTTAGAATAATTTTCTTCTTTTGTTTGATAAAATCGTGCTAAATTTACCTGTGCTAAAATATGATCATGTTTTGCAGCTTTTAGGTACCATGAAATAATTACAGAATTTGCTATTTTTCTTTCAAGTTTATTTTCCATAATCATGGCACTTTTAAATTGAGCTTCGATATTGCCCTTATTTGCAGCTTTTAAATACCACTTTAATGATTTTTCGTAATCTCGAGAAACCACTTTACCATTTTCGTAAATTTCTCCTAATTTAAGTAGAGATTTTAAATTGTTTTCTGTTTCTGAAGCTTGTTCCCAAATATTTATTGCTTGTTTGTATTGCTGTTGGTTGTAATATGTTAAGCCATCCTTGTAAGTAGGTAATGTTAAAAACAAATAAAGAGGTATACATAGCGATCCAATAAATATAATAACAATAAAGTATTTATTTTTAGTAACTTTAAAAACTGGATTAGTTACAATTATGAGTATATTCTTCGTGCTGTTTTTAATATTTATAATGGTATTTAAATATTTTTTAAGTTCCTTGATTACATTTTCCAAAAAATTATAATTGTTTATATTGTCATTTGTGATCGATAATTTTACGATTGATTCAATTGTTTGATCTATTCTTCGACTTGGTATCATAACCAGTGGAATTGAAATTAAATATAGTAAAGTTATAAATGTATTTAATCTTAAATTGTTAATTGAATCATATGCAGGTATAGAAAGTAAAAGGGGTAGGAATAGAATAGTAAACTGAATTAATATCAAATTTAACAGATTATTTGTTCGTGTTGTATTTTTTGTGTAATTTTTAATAGCAAGTACGTTTAGAATATTATAATCATCAATTAAGCCTACTACTTTAATTTGATCGCCATCATCAATTTTTAAATTTAATTCTCGATCTAAATTACATTTGTTTGTGTAACCGACAATTGAAAAATCAAATATATAATGTTTTGAACGATGCTTTCCATAACCGTATATTTTTGTATGCTTTTCTAAATATTGAACATATCCATTAGTGCTAACTAAATATTTTTTTGATTTTAAGGGCCAATTTTTGGAAAACTAACAATAAGCAAGAAACGCATATAAATAATATGCGCTAAAAAATAAAGTTATGTTTGTAATTTCTTCGAGTTTTATATTGTAGTTATTATCATAAGGTAATTCATAATATATAATGATGGCTGATAGTATAAGCCACGCAGTAAATTTCAAATAAAAGAATGTTTTTGATTTTGTGTACATAGAATATATTTTATATCACTGCTTTCCCGTTAAGAACAAAATAAGTAGGTCTGGAGCCATTTAATTTTTTTACAATGAAATCACACAAGTTATTGAAAAATAAATTGGTTCATGTTTAGTACCCATACCAAATATAACATAGTAGAATAAAAAATTGTAACGCCAAGGCTGATTTTTGCAGTTGATAAGACATCAGGTAAACTTTATGAATAATATGTATATTCGTCGAGTTCGAATTCAAGCCATGAGGAACGTCAATGTTCATATTGAGAATTTTTTAGAAAAAATAACCGACTG
>CAYOHQ010000222.1:0-5893 GCA_964403805.1 uncultured Thioalkalispiraceae bacterium
ATCTTCAGGTGATAGTAGTAGTGCTGTTAAAAAAGAAGATAAACCAAGTGGTTCTAGTTCGATTGGAGACACTGCAGGACAGCACTAAAATATAAATATTTAAGATTATAAAAAAGCAGCCTTCAGGCTGTTTTTTTATTTTTAATTCTACATTTTAGAATCCATAAATACTGCCAGCTCTTTTATGGTTTGGTATTCAAACAGATCAATAATATCAACTACTTCAGGATATTTTTCGTCAATTTTTTGATGAATCTCGGCAAGTGTTAGCGAACTAATACCCGCGTCAAAAAAATTATCATTTATATTTAAAATAATATCACTTGAAACTGAGTGACACATTTCTTTTAGTTCCTGCTCTCGAGGAGACACATCTTCATCTATCTCGACATGTTGTGCTGCATTGAGAGCATCTATCTGTGAAATAATATCCTTGAATTCGCCACTGATGTATTCATCCCCCAGTAACCGGCGTTGTACTTTACCACTGGTTGTTTTCGGAATGCGCTTAACCGGAATAATATGATCGGTTTCCAGCCCTGATTGCTCATTAATAATTTTTGCAACCCCACGTGCGAGTATTGCAAAGCTCTCAATGTCTTTACGGTATAAAATGAAAATGATGAGTTCGTCGCGTTGTTCTTTATCCTGCCGTACACCATAAGCCACAATTTTACCGAGCTCTATTTGCTCATGTTGTAATGCGATATTTTCAATATCGTGTGGATAATAATTTTGGCCATAGGCAAATATGATATCCTTGGTTCGACCGATAATAATCAGTTCACCATTGTGCAAAAATCCTAGATCGCCGGTGTTGAGCCAGCCATCGCCGGTTAAAGCGGTGATATTAGCCGTTTCGTTAAGATAATAACCTTGTGTTACATTAGGCCCTTTAATTTGTACTTCACCAATTGTGTCTTCCTGTAATGGATTATTGCTGTCGTCAGTAATTTTAACCAAACAGTTTAAAACGGGTTTACCTTCAACGGCAAATGCTAAGGCATCGTTATGGCTTTTATCAATGAATACAACATTATCAGCCATACGACACTGATGCCGATCAATATAAACAGTTCGGTATTCTTCACCAGGCACAGGAAACGCGACTGCGAGAGTTGCTTCTGCAAGGCCATAAACAGTAAACATAGTGTTACGTTTTAAGCCGTAGCTAGAAAATTTCGTTAAAAATTCGTCACACAAATCCACAGATATTGGTTCAGCACCATTGTAAATAATTCGGACACTGGATAAATCAATATTCTCTAAGGTTTTATCACCCAGAGATTTTATTAAATGCTTGTAACCGAAATTTGGTGAGCACAATACAGTCGCTTTTTTACTACTGGCTTTTTGAATCCATAATAAGGGTCTGCGACTAAATAAATCGGTTGGAATTAAACATTGATTAATATTGCAAGCTAACATATTTAAATGAAAACCAATTAAACCCAAGTCGTGAGTTAATGGCATCCAGCTTAAACTAATATCGTCTTCAGTGTATGCCGTGCCGATATCAATTGATTTGATATTGGAAATAATATTATTGTGAGTTAGCACGACACCTTTAGGATCACTGGTTGAACCTGATGAAAATTGAATAAATGCAATATCGTTAGGTTGTGATTGATGTATAACCCCGATATTTTTATCTATCGATAGATTTTCAATCGATAGTGTTTTAGATTTTAAATTTTCAAGGGTGTCTGTTGAATCATGAGAATGAGCATAACTGGTCAATCGTTCAATATTATCGTTATTCCCAACAATGTAAGCATTTTTTAATTTATTGAATATTTTAAATAATTTACTTCGATGTTCATCACTAATACCAACAGCAACAGGGACTGGAACAATGCCACCAAGTAGACAAGCCCAAAAAATATCTATAAATGCAATATTGTCTTTGGTAAAAATAATTAACTCATCGCCGGCTTTTAAACCTTTGGATTGCAGTTGATGCAATACACTTAATGAACGGTCATAGAGTTCAGAATAACTGATTTCAGTTTCGCTATCGATACCATCGATATACGTTATGGTTTTATTTTTGTCTTTGTTGATTGTTAAAGCATCAACTAATGTTTTATATTCGTGCATGATTATTGTTATTGTCGTTTAGTTATTATCGATTCGTAATTTTCATTAAAATTGGATTTCGGGTTCGTAAATTCACATCCGGATCAAGTTCAATGGGCGCATCTGGAATATACTCCAGCCGAAACGATCGTGCCATTAACCCAATGTGAATCTGCATTTCGATGGTAGCAAAAAAATCGCCAATACAACGGCGTGGACCAGCCGAAAAAGGGATATAGGCATTTTTGTGTTGTTTTTTAATTGCCGCTTCGGAAAAGCGCTCCGGGTCGAAGGTTTCAGCATCCGGCCAGTATTCCGGGTGTCGATGTAAAAAGTAGGGTGCAATGAAAATATCGGTTCCTGCCGGTACAAAATAATCGCCTAATGAATCGTCATTAATTGCTTTGCGACTGAACATCCACACCGGTGGATAATAACGCAAGGCTTCTTCAACCACTTGCTTGATATAGGGTAATTTTTCCAGCTCATCAAATTCAGGGAAGACACCAACAGTAATATTGGCATCGACTTCATGATGGACTTTTTGTTCCACTTCGGGGTGTTTTGAAATAAAGTACCAGGTCCAGTTTAATGTTATGGCGCTGGTTTCGTGACCGGCAATGATTAAGGTCATTAATTCATCCAGCAATTCCTTATCAGTCATTGCTTCTCCTGTTTCTTTATCACGAGAGTCCATAAACATTGCTAAAAAATCCACACGTTCCAGATTTTGTTCGCGCCGATTATTAATGATGTTTAGTAATAACTTTGATACCTCACGGAATTTTAAAACGACTTTTAAATCACGAGTAAAGTCATCGGTAAGAAAGGTAAAGGGGTTACCATTTTGTTCTTTAATTAAAGTATCCAGATCATCCGATAAAATTGCTCGCATCACAATCTCAAGCGACAGTTCACTGGCTACTTGGGTAATATCAATTATTTCATTTGTTTTGGCTTTCTCTGTCCAGTCGACAAATAATCGGTGATTACATTGTTGAATTTGAGAACTGAGTTTTGCTATGACTTTGCGTGTGAATGAGGGTTGCATCATACGCCGTTGCCGACGCCAGAATGGTCCATCGCTAACGATAATACCATTACCCAACAACATTTTAACTCGGTTGAAACCAATGCCTTTATTATAGTTTTCGTGGTTTTTGACTAGTATGTGTTTTACATATTCAGGGTTATTCACTAAATAACTGTCACTTTGTCGGGTTGGAGATTGAATGCGACAAATATCAGGGTAGCTCGGCATAAGGGTTTTAATTAATTCAAACGACTCAGGAGTAGTATTGAGATCATATTTTTCAATTGGCCCGTGAGGCAAAATTACCGATTTGTTGGTTTTAGCTGTCATTAGTTTCGTTAATTAAGTATCTGAATTGCTTATTATTTAAGGTAGTGACTAATATGTTTAAAACAATGATACTATATATGGGCATTATATCGGATTAAAATTCATGGAAATTTAGAATTTAATTAATATTATGGTCCGGGCATATACTGGGTATAAATTAGCAATAAAAATAACAATGAGAATTTATAAATGGCGCGAAAATTAAACTGGAAACGTAATCTGGGTTATAAAATAATAAAGCCTATCATTAGTGGTTTGTTGCAGTTTTTTTGGAAAACCTGTTCTGTTGAAATTATTGGAACTGAACACGGTGATGCCATTACTGGATCAGGGCAACCGGTAATATTGTGTTATTGGCATCAACAACATGTTTTCGGTGCTTATTATGCTTTGCAGCTCAAAGACAAAGGTTTAAAAATCGGTTTTTTAATTAGTCCATCAGTTGATGGTGAAGTTCCCGCGCGTATTGTTAGCTCCTGGGGTGCTCGTGCAATCCGTGGTTCTAGTAATCGTACTGGGGCACGGGCGATGCGTGATCTGTATCAGATTATTACTAAAGAGGGAATTTCACCCGTTAATACCGCTGATGGTCCTACCGGCCCAATTTTTAAGTTTAAGCAAGGTGCAGTGATGTTGGCGCAACTATCGCAAGCACCACTGTTACCCATCGCTTTCGCAGCAAGTTCCTTTTGGCAATTAAAATCCTGGGATAAATTTATTATTCCTAAACCATTTTCAAAAATCGTAATTGCGGTTGGTGCTCCCTGTAAAGTGAATAAAGAAGCTGATCTTGAACAACAAGCGAGCATCGCCAAGCACATGGAGTCCACCATAAACGCGTTAATTGAAGCTGCAACTGAAAAATTAAAATCATAATTCCGATGTTCCAGAGTTTGTCAGATAAAATAGCGGTGATGGGGGTGTTAAATGTCACTCCTGATTCTTTTTCTGATGGTGGTCAATTCTCTAAAGTCGATTCAGCGGTGGAACAGGCGCTTAAAATGAGTGAGCGGGGTGCTAGCATTATCGATGTTGGCGGTGAATCTACCCGGCCGGGTGCCAGTAAGGTTAGTGTTGCTGAAGAACTTGACAGAGTTATTCCGGTTATTGAAAAAATTAAAAAAAATAGTGATGTTGTTATATCAATTGACACCAGTAAACCGGAAGTTATGCAACAGGCCGTTGGTGCAGGGGCAAGTCTGGTTAATGATGTTAATGCACTTCAAGCAGAATCAGCAGTTGCGATTGTAAAAAAATTAAATGTAAATGTTTGTTTGATGCACATGCAGGGTTTTCCGGAATCAATGCAGCAATCACCACAATATACTGATGTAGTTAATAATATTAAACTATTTTTACAGCAACGAATCGATATTTGTCTACAAGCAGGTATCGATAGCAATAAAATAATAATTGATCCCGGATTTGGTTTTGGAAAAACCGTTGAAAATAATCTGGTTTTGTTAAAACATCTGGATGAATTTAAAAAACTGGGATACCCGATTTTGGTTGGATTATCCCGAAAATCCATGTTGGCCAGCATAACGAATCAAGATGTAAATAATCGCCTGTCTGGTAGTTTAACATTAGCGACATTGGCAGTATTGAATGGAGCATCTATAGTTAGAGTACACGATGTGGCACAAACAATTGATATGATTAAAGTGATACAAGCTACCCGATTAGTTGAATAACCAGGTAAAAAACTAAAGTTTAAGCAGGAATTTGTAAATGAAAAAGAAGTATTTTGGAACAGACGGTATCCGTGGTCATGTTGGCAAGCATCCGATTACACCAGATTTTATGTTGAAACTGGGCTGGGCAGTCGGCCGGGTTCTGGCCAATGTTGCAGATGCCAAAGTGCTTATTGGAAAAGATACCCGGATATCCGGTTACATGTTCGAATCTGCACTTGAAGCCGGGTTATCCAGTGCCGGTGTTGATATTCATTTGCTGGGCCCAATGCCAACCCCCGGTATTGCTTATTTAACCCGAACCTTATCTGCCCATGGTGGCATCGTGATTAGTGCATCGCATAACCCCTATGATGATAATGGCATTAAATTTTTCACGAGCGAAGGAACTAAACTCGATGATGCCGTTGAACTGGCAATTGAAGCAGAGCTGGATAAACCACTTGAAACGAATGATTCCGCCAATTTAGGGAAAGCCATCCGAATTGAAGATGCAGCAGGGCGCTATATTGAATTTTGTAAATCGACCTACCACGGACGGAAAAAGTTAAATGGCTTAAAAATAGTAGTGGATTGTGCCAATGGTGCCACTTACCACATTGCACCACACGTTCTGAGTGAACTCGGAGCAGAAGTAATCTCTATGGGTAACGAACCGGATGGTCTAAATATAAATCTATCTTGTGGTACAACTGATACCAGACTCTAATACACATCTCCAAGCACACCAAACTAAGACGAACATCGTATGCCGTCT
>CAYOHQ010000223.1:0-5884 GCA_964403805.1 uncultured Thioalkalispiraceae bacterium
CGCGGCACTGGCCGATGTAAGATTTATCAGGACCCCGGACGGGTCCTTTGATACGTTATGATGCAACAACAAATCTTTTAAATGGTAATGATTCGTTGACCATGGTTGGCGGAGTTTATCCACTAAGCTTATTAGTGCAAAATACTGGTAACAAGATTGTGGGTATTGGTGGTATTGTTGGGCTAACAACGCTCCAAGATAGCAATGCTCAATTAACGGTTGCGCTTGATGGGCAGTTTATTAATCCTATTGTCCTCAATAATGGTGCATTAACATTAGCATCCGATCTTTCATTGGGCAACGGTAATGTTATTAATGGGCCTGGGACGGTTACACTTGGTACAAGTCACTTATTGCTAGGTGCCCAAGATATGACATGGCTAACAGATATTAATTGGGTGAGTACAATTGGTGTTATTGATTTGCGATCAAAAGTTACATTATCAAGTACATGGACATTTAATGGTAATTGTACTATCGATGGACATGGCAATACGCTTGATATTAATGATTTAGGGAGAATTGTTATTGGTTCTAATTCTACATTAATTTTGAGAGACATTAGAGTAGAAGAAATAACGGGCACTGATATTAGTTGTGTTGATGATACCGGGAAAATAATTTTAGATAATGTGGTGTGGAGTCAAAATGGTAATGCTATTTTTGATAAAGGGTCATTACAATTTAAAAATAAAGTGAGAATGCAAGGCAAAGTTTCGCTTGCTTACCAGTCATCGCAAACCAGTACTATTTTAATGGATTCTTCTTTGAAATTAGATAAAGGATTTACATTTAGTTATGATCCAATTTATTTATTTTCTAAAGATTTGATTGAATTTATTGATGATAGTTCAGAATTAATTTTAAATAATGCTTCTTTGCATGTTACGGTAACGGGAATAAATTTGAAAAGGGGGACGTTAGGAATTCGTGGCAATTCTACAATATCTTCAGAAATAGAAATAGTTGATATGGGTGAGTTGGGTATTACTATTATTGATGATGGTATTGTATTGGGAGACGGTCTTAATTCGGCTAATGATTTTACTTGTGAAATTGATGCAGGGGCTCGGTTAAAACTTAATCAAGGATCTTTTTCTTACAAAAATTTACTAGCCAGTTCTTGGCAAATGATTAACAATACATCGGAATTTTTAATTGCAGCAGATGCAGTATTAAAAGTTTTTCAAACGATAACAACGGGGCCAGGTATTATAAAATTTGATGATCAATCGGTGTTGGGTCGTGTTAATAATAAGAATATCGTTGGGTCTATAAAAACAAATGGCAAGCGGAATACCATTAATCTTATTTCAATTTAGGTGAAAAAAGTGAATGTCTAATGAAAAAGAGGTCTATAGTTCTAATATTTTTATTAAATCTTGTGTGGATTGGTAATGCTGTTAACGTTGGATCAGATTCAGTAGTTGAGCGTTTTAATTCTGTAGTTGTATTACAGTCGGGAGACAAAATTGCGAGTTTTTCGGCTATTGTTGGGGGGCTTAAGTTTGCTTCCTTGGGAAGTGATGTAACCTTTGATTCGTTATTTCCCGTTTCTGGAACTATTGATTTGCGGGGGGGCACTCTCACTCTTAACCGAAATTTTATACTGAGCGACTTATCAAACATTGTTAGTCTTGGACAGATTGAAGGTAATTTACATAAGTTAGAATTGTCTATAAGTACAACGTATATTCCCAGTTACGTTGCTCCTACATGTGATCTATTACAAGTAACCACCCAACAACTAAATGACGATCCATTTTCAGTGGACTGGTCATTCGATAATAAATTTATAGCTATTGGTCTTGATGGTAATGATGATTACAATGAATTACTTGTATATAAATTTGAAAATAATCTATTAACTTTGCAAGATTCCGTTGAATTAAGCGATAAAGATACTTATGTTGTTCGTTGGCATCCAAGTAAATATATTCTTGCTACTGGTCGCTCAAATGTGAGCGGTGCAGAATTAATGATGTTTGAATTTGATACTATTGCGGGCACTCTTTCCGAGTTAACAGGAAATGCAGTGGATGTGGGAAACAGCGTTCAGGCATTAAGTTGGCATCCATCGGGTAATTATCTTGTTGTTGGGAGTAAGTCTAATTCGCGGGAAATAGAACTTTATTCATTTAATGCTACAACAAGTGTTCTTGATACAACCCCAATTGTTACCATTAATTTAAGTCCGAGTCGTGATGTGCAAACTGAATCAATGGCATGGAATTATGATGGGGGATACTTGGCAATTGGCCTCAAGAAAGATGGTTCCAATCCCGAATTTCTGGTGTATGATTTTGATAAAACAGCTTCTACGATGACATTAAATGCCTCTAGCTTTATTAATTCTTCTGTTTGTTCAGTGGATTGGAATGCAACTAATACAACTTTGTTAGCTGTAGGATTAAAAAAATCTAATTCTTCTAATTTATTGCGAATATATCAACACAATGAGTCTGATGGAATGCTTGTGCAAAAGAGTGCTGTTTCTTTAAAGGCTTCGGTTTTTCAGATTGCATGGAATCTTTTGGGTAATTGTTTGGCAATTGGCATGGATGGTCACAAGGAAGAAGAGTTTCGTATCTATGAATTGAATGCTTCTTCTTTTGTTTTGTCCGAAATTTTTCGAAAAGAATTTAGTGCAGATATTGATGCACTTAGATGGTCTCGTGATGGAAAATATCTTATTGTTGGTGATGATACTAATCAAATCACATTATATAGAGATAATGTTTTTTTTAATGATCCTTTTACTATTTCTAATGTAACATTGTCTCTTTCTAACAATATCGAATTGCACGATGTTATTACTACATTTAATGGATTTTCTAATCTTAATGGCAATGGCAATATGCTTTGTCTTGGTCCGCAAAATTCTTTGGTTATTGGCAGTAACTCAACCTTGCGTTTAAAAGATATTCATATTAAAGGCATTAAGGATGTTAATATTCGTTGCACAGATAGTACTTCTCATCTTATCCTTGAGAATGTTGTTTGGGAACAAAGTGGTGATTATTGTTTTAATCAAGGAGCACTTCAATTTAAAAATAAAGTTTCGATGAAAGGTCCTCATTCTTTCGTCTATCAAACGAGTCAAACAAGTACAGTATTAGCCGATACAAAGTTGAAATTAGATAAAGGTTTTACTTTTAGTTATGATCCGATAAGTATTGTATCTCAAGACTTATTAGAATTTATTGATGATTCATCAAAATTAATTTTGAACAGCGCTACTTTACATTCTACAGCAACAGGATGGAATCTCAAAAGAGGTGCCTTACAAGTAAAAGGAAAATCAATTTTATTTTCAGAAGTAGAAGTAGGCGATGATGCGCGTAAAATTGATCTTGGGATTACTTTTGGCGATGGTATTAGTAATGAAAACGATTTTATATGTGAAGTTAGGGTAAGTGCTGAGCTTAAAATGACACAAGGATCCTTAAATTATAAAAACGTTTCTTTATCTTCTTGCATATCCGGAAATAGTATTTCGGGCATTAATATGGATGCTTTAACAACCTTAAGAATATATCAAGATCTACCAATTAGTCCGGGGAGTGTTGTATTTGGAAATAATGCAACCCTTGCACGGGTTCAAGGGAAAACTATTATTGGAGCTATTAAACCGAAGGGGCAACTTGGTTATATAATGTTGGCCGGTTGATTGATTCTTGATTAAAAAAATTTGCCTGATATAGTTTTTTTCAAAAGGGTAGTGGTTGATTAAAAAAGAGAGTATGTAATGCGTAAGCAATTTTTCTTTGTTTTTTCTTGTTTCTTTTTGCTAATTTCAAATTATACATTGCCAGCGATTAAAGGATCAGAAATTGTAGTTTCTGTAGAGCCTTTTTTTGAATTTGCACAAGCTGATTCAGATAATACTATGCTTGGTTTTGGTTGGTTCAAAAATGGTTTTGCCCTAGAAAATAGTTCTACAGATTGTACCTTTGATAGTGTATACCCTGTTGCAGGTACGGTTAATTTAAATGGCGGAACTTTAACATTAAATCGAGATTTGGTTCTGCAGAATGTTACTACTTTACAAGGTTTGGGAACAATAACTGGTAATAATTACTTATTAGATTTTTCTTCTTCCGTTACCTATTTTCAGGCAGATTATGATGCGGTGTTCCAAGATGTAGTTATTAAAAGTAATGGCGACATCACTATTGCCGGTAAAATTACCTTTACAGGAGAATGTGTTTTTGATGGTAAAGGTAATGCGCTTGTTTTAGGCGACAATGCAGAAATTATTATCGATAGTAATTCACGTCTTTGTTTGCATGATGTACGGATAGACAATATTAATAGTACGAATATTCGCTGTGTCGATGAGACTGCGCAATTATTTCTTAACGATATTGATTGGGTCCAAAATGGAAACTTTACGTTTTCAGATGGTAGTATCTCATTTTTTAATAATGTAAATTTATTAGGTAAATATACTTTTACCTATGACAGCCCTCTAACGAGTACTATTAATACATCTGCCCGCTTGCGTATTACAGAGGGTGTTACTCTTACTACGGGTAAGCATAGTATATCTGGTGCTCAACCATTTTATTTTGTTGATGCTAATTCGCTTTTAAATTTTGATGGTTGCTCAGTTTCTATTAATTCTAATGGGATTATTTTTACGCGTGGTAAACTTATTGCAACGCGAGATATTACCATTGATATGAGTTCAACATCAACAGCAAATGGTTTGCAACTTGGTGATGGCATTGTTTCTGGGGATGTGCAAATGGAGATGAATCCGGGTGCTACTGTGCGTTATAATTCGGGACATATTGTTTATGATGTCACTAATCCAAACGGTTTGAAGTCACGTTCTAAAACTACGCGTATGATACGAGCCGCTGGCACTGAGTTTTACATAAAAAATGATATTGCATTTGCTGATATAACTTCAGAAGCAAGTCTGACTTCCGCACTCACCGTAGTAGGTGGTAGTGTTATTGATTTTACTGATAGTAAGTTGGTGTTTCCAACGGTACAATTTGTTTTAACCGGTACGCGTCAAAGTGCACTTACAACATTACTTGCGGGCAGCAATTCACTTACCTTGCTTGAAGGGACTTTCCCGACATATTTATCAATAGAAGGAACGGGTAACGTTCTTGACGGCAATGGGAATATGGGTGGTACTATTACGTTGCAAAATAGTACTGCACAATTAACCAGTTCTATTAATGGACTTTTACTTAATAGCATTTCGCTTAACAGCGGTACATTAACGCTCGGTAATAATCAACAACTTGGTGCTGGCATTGTGATTGCTGGTCCTGGTACGGTAAATCTTTCTACCTATCAACTTTCATTGGGTGCGCAAGAAACAACATGGGCAAGTAACATTATTTGGTCAAGTACAAGTGGTGTAATTAATTTATATCATAAAGTAAATTTATCAGGAAGTTGGACCGTTAATGGTACCTGCACAATTGATGGGAATGGCAATACTTTAGACTTAGATGCAACAGGAGAAATTCTTGTTGGCTCTGGCAGTACATTAATCTTAAAGAATGTTCGTCTTGAAAATATTTCTGGTACTAATATTCGTTGTTTGGGTTCTGATAGTGTTATTATTCTTGATCAAATCAATTGGTTACAAAGTGGCCATTATATTTTTGGTGAGGGTGCGCTGCAAAGTAAAAATAAAGTGACGATGCAAGGTAATGCTACTTTTGCTTATCAGACTGACCAAACAAGTACGATTATGAAAGAGTCTGTATTGAAATTGGATAAAGGCTTTACATTTAGTTATGATCCAGTCTCATCTACAGCACAAGATTTATTAGAATTTATCGACAATTCTTCCCATTTACTTCTTAATAGTGCATCGTTGTGTGCAACGGTGACGGGGATGCAGTTACAAAAG
>CAYOHQ010000224.1:0-5818 GCA_964403805.1 uncultured Thioalkalispiraceae bacterium
TCCATTTTTATGTGCACACTGTAGGATTATTACAAGAATGCAAAAAATTAATAATGATTAAATTTACTAAATGCAATGCTCGAAAAATGTGCATAGCTCACACTTTAGGCATTTATATTAATTGATATCAATTTTTAATTTAAGATAATCAATGAGTTACAATCAGTATTATAAAAGCTGAATGAGTGATGATTCAATAATCACCTCCTCACAAGCATGAAATATATTTATATAGCATATCTATCTATTTGTTTTTATTCGTTATTTTAATAATTAGAGTGTTTAAAACAGTATAATTCATACTTAATCGATTGGCTATTGTGAGATCAAGATAAATGATAGAACAAGCATGGCATAACTGGAATATGCCAGATAAAAATGATAAATTCACTTTAATTCAACAAACTCGATTTCAATAGTAAATGAAGTTATACATCAAAACCTTTGGTTGTCAGATGAATGTCTACGACTCTGATAAAATGGCTGAAGTGTTATCTGAATCACACCAAATCGAATCCGTCGATAGCCCTGAGAAAGCGGATATAGTGCTTTTGAATACCTGCTCGATTCGTGAAAAAGCACAGGAAAAAGTATTTTCCTTACTTGGCCAATGGCGCGAACTAAAAAAATTAAATCCCAGCCTGATTATTGGTGTTGGGGGTTGTGTCGCAAGCCAGGAAGGAAAGGCCATTACAAAGCGGGCGCCTTATGTTGATTTAATTTTTGGACCACAAACACTGCACCGTTTACCCGATATGGTCAATCAGGTTCAGGCTTCCCATAATAAAAAATTATCTGTGATCGATATTAGTTTCCCTGAAATTGAAAAATTTGATCATTTACCGACACCACACGCGAAAGGAGTTTCTGAATTCGTTTCAATTATGGAAGGCTGTAGTAAATATTGCAGTTTTTGTGTTGTACCTTATACCCGTGGTGAAGAGTTTAGCCGACCTTTCAATGATATTATAACCGAGGTTCAATTATTGGCAGAACAGGGTGTCCGAGAAATTAATTTATTAGGGCAGAATGTAAACGCCTATTATGATAATTTTGGTGATGAAGAAGCTGACCTAGCATTACTTATACATTATGTCGCGGCAATTGACGGCATTGATAGAATTCGTTATACCACTTCTCATCCAATCGAGATGTCAGATAGTTTAATTCAATGTTATAGCGAGGTTCCTGAATTAGTCGGACACCTACATCTACCAGTTCAAAGTGGATCCAATTCTGTATTAAGCATGATGAAACGCGGCCACACAGTAGCTGAATACATCACAATAATTAATTCATTGCGAGATGCCAGAGCGGATATCAGTATATCATCAGACTTTATTATAGGCTTTCCAGGTGAGACAGAATCTGATTTTGAAGATACCATGGCATTAATTGAAACAATCGATTTTGATCATTCATTTAGTTTTATCTATAGCCCGCGACCAGGCACACCTGCTGCAGGTTTAATTGATAATGTAAGTATAGAAATCAAGAAAAAACGTTTAGCACTTTTACAACACCGTATCTCGCAGCAAGCTCAAAAAATTAGTAGACACATGTTGGGCAGCACACAAACTATTTTATTAGAACGAGTGTCCAAAAAAGATTCGGCTCAATTGGCAGGACGAACTGAAAATAATCGTGTTGTTAACGTTACCGCTGATCCACAATTAGTAGGAGAATTTGTTGACGTTGTTATTTCTGATGTTTATCAAAACTCACTTCAAGGTGTATTAGTGACACCGAATTCAACTACTGTTTCGCCGGCAGTCAATGTTGGATAATAACTGCATTTCATTCTATTTTGACTAGTTCAACAAAATCTCAAGATTTATCACTTGAACCGCAGGATAACCAACGGTTAATTAATTTGTGTGGTCAACTGGATGAACATTTGCGCCAAATTGAAAGGCGGCTTGGGGTGGAAATTAATAATCGTGGAAATCAGTTTTGTGTTATTGGCGAACAAAACTCTATTAATGCGGCACAAGCCGTTTTAAAAAAACTTTATTCCGAGACATCACAACAAACATTAACGCCCAAGATTGTGCATGAGTATTTACAAGAATCTGAAGTTGAAGCATTAGTTGAAAATGACGATTTAGCTAAACATATATCACCTGTTATTCAAACACCACGTCGGTCCATCACCGGGCGAGGTCCAAATCAAAAAAATTATTTACAGGATATCATTCGAAATGATTTAAATTTTGGTATTGGTCCAGCCGGGACAGGTAAAACCTATTTAGCCGTTGCCTGTGCAGTACAGGCATATGATCAAGATGAAATTCGAAGAATAATATTAACCCGACCGGCAGTAGAAGCAGGGGAGCGATTAGGATTTTTACCAGGTGATCTAGCTCAAAAAATAGACCCTTATTTAAGACCGCTTTATGATGCATTGTATGAAATGCTGGGTTTCGAACAAGTTGCAAAATTAATTGAACGTAATGTTATTGAAGTTGCACCATTAGCCTATATGCGTGGCAGAACACTGAATGATTCATTTATAATTTTAGATGAAGCGCAAAATACAACCATAGAACAAATGAAAATGTTTTTAACACGGATTGGATTTAACTCGACTGCAGTTATAACGGGTGATATTACTCAAATCGATTTACCGCGCGGTCAGAAATCCGGATTACGTCATGTTATCGATGTTTTAACGGGGGTTGATGATATCAGTTTTACTTTCTTTCAAGCCAAGGATGTTGTTCGTCACCCTATAGTGCAAAAAATCGTAACGGCGTATGAAAAATACGAAAAAGAATTCGATCCATCATGATCAATGTAACAGTTCAATATGTTGCCAATAAACAAATAAAATATCCTGATGAAGAATCATTCTCATTGTGGGCTAATTCAGCCAACACAAATCTAGTAGCTGACGTTGAACTTACAATTCGAATTGTTGATGAATCTGAAAGTGCCGAATTGAATAATCAGTACAGGAACAAAAATTCAGCAACAAATGTACTTGCATTTCCGTTTGAGGTTGATAAAAATGTCGATCTTGCTTTATTGGGTGATTTGGTAATATGTGCTCAAATTGTGGCCACAGAAGCCAGACAACAATCGAAAGCAGAAATAGAACATTGGGCACACATGGTGGTACACGGTGTGTTACATTTACAAGGTTACGATCATATTAATACCGATCAGGCAGAAGAAATGGAATCTTTAGAAATTAAAATATTAAATACCTTGGGTTATAAAAATCCTTATCAGGTAAATGAATTATGAGTGAACAAGAAAAAAATATTTCCGAGCAACAGGCTAAAACCTGGCTTGAACGATTAGCACAGGCATTACTCGGTGAACCTCAAGATAGAGAACAACTTATTTCACTACTACGTGATTCAGAACAACGTAATTTATTTGATTCAGATGCACTGGGTATGATTGAAGGTGTTCTCCAGGTATCAGAAATGCAAGCCAGAGATATAATGATTCCACGATCACAAATGGTAATTTTAGAGCGTGAGTCGGATATTAAAGATATTTTACCAACTGTTATTGAATTTAATCATTCCCGTTTTCCAGTTATTGGTGAAAATCTTGATGAAGTCATTGGAATTTTATTGGCTAAGGATTTGTTACCGTATTTCGCAACTGATAACAAAAGCAAGTTTTACCTGCGTGACATTATTAGACCCGCTATCGTTATACCAGAGAGTAAACGTTTAAATATTTTATTAAATGAATTTCGAGCAAGCCGTAATCACATGGCAATTGTTGTTGATGAATACGGTGGTGTTTCCGGACTTGTTACAATAGAAGATGTTCTTGAACAAATTGTGGGTGAGATTGAAGATGAGCACGATATTGATGAAGATACATTTATTAAAGATCATGGTGAGCGAAATTATACCATTAAAGCATTAACCCCTATTGAAGATTTTAATGAATATTTTTTATGTGATTTCAAAAGTGATGACTATGACACCTTGGGTGGGCTGTTACTGAATCATATTGGGCACTTGCCAAAACGCGGTGAACTGGTTGATATTGATGGTTTTCATTTTAAAATATTACGAGCTGATAACAGAAGAATACATTTACTCTACATGACAGTTATTCCTGAATCACAGGTAGGTGTTAGTGCCTCATCATAACAATGGATTTTCGAATAAACTAATATTAGTTATTTTATTTATTTCCGGTGCATTACTACCACTTGCCTTTGCACCGGTTAATCTATTACCGCTTGCCTATATTTCTCCTGCTAGCTTGTTTTTATTCTTACTGAACATACCGGTTCGAACAGCTTTTTGGCGCGCTTTTATTTTTGGACTGGGATTATTTGGTGTTGGTGTTTCCTGGGTTTATGTCGCTATTAATGAATTTGGAAATACGCCTATAGCACTAGCAGCATTGATGACATTTTGTTTTGTTGCATTTGTTTCATTGGTGTTGGGTTTTCAGGGAATGTTTTCAGCCTGGGTGTTAAAGCAATTTAAGAATAGTAAATATTATTTGCATATAGCAATGTTAGTTATTTTACCGTTAATTTGGGTAATGTTTGAATGGATTAGGGGAACAATCTTTACAGGCTTTCCCTGGCTTAATTTAGGCTATTCTCAAATAGACACCAGCCTTACAGGCTATGCAGCAATTGTCGGAAGCTACGGTTTAAGCTGGTTAGTGGCATTGTGTTCAGGTTTTCTTATTTTAATTTGGCATTATCTAAGCTTGGGGAACTGGACTCGAGCTACTATTTATATTTCCGGATTTATAAGTATTTTTATTTTTGGATCTTTAATTAATCAAATTGAATGGACTCATGAAGTGGATAAACCCTTACAAGTTAGCTTGGTACAAGGTAATGCACCTCAAATAACAAAATGGGATCGAGATAAAATTAATGATAGATTAAATACCTATAAAAATTTAACAGAGCAACATTGGGATAGTGATATTATCATTTGGCCAGAAAATAGCTTAACCATGTTTTATCATGATTTAAAAGATAATTATCTGGATCCTTTAGAGCAACAAGCATTAAGTCATAATTCTGATTTAGTGATAGGTATACCTGTATCAAATCCTGAAACTAAACAGTACTACAGTACATTTATGAGTTTTGGCCGTTCACCCGGTGTTTATAAAAAAACACATTTGGTTCCCTTTGGCGAATTTATTCCACTTGAAGATGTTTTTAGAGGATTAATCGCTTTTCTTGATTTACCAATGTCCGGTTTTAGTCGAGGAGATTTAAATCAGCCATTGTTAAAAGCGGGTGGCCAAACCCTTGCTGTTACAATTTGTTTTGAAGATGTTTTTGGTGAAGAAGTAATACGGCAGCTTCCCGAAGCAAGCTTACTGGTTAATGGCAGTAATAATGCCTGGTATGGTGATTCTTTTGCTCCACATCAACATTTACAAATTTCCCGTATGCGTGCTGTAGAAACTGGTAGAGCGTTGATGAGAGTGACAACTAATGGTATTAGTGCATTTGTAAATAAAGATGGTGAGCTAATTAAACAAAGCCCACAATTTAAGCCATTTGTACTTACTGGAAAAGTACAACCGCGATCTGGATCAACACCCTATGTCATTTTAGGAAATTGGCCAATGTTGATTGTTTTTTTATTTTTCTTAATAGCAGTATTTTTACAACGAAAGTATAAATTTATTGTTTGAAGTTAAAACTATGTATTACCAAAATTTGCCGGATTCGGAACCGGTATAGCCCAATAAAGACGCACTTTAGAACGATTGCATCGTTCATTAAGTACTTCCTCGCTTCGCTCAGGTCGCGCTATTCGCCATCCATGGCCGCTCGACTGCTTCATCCATGAAGCAGACGGTC
>CAYOHQ010000225.1:0-5751 GCA_964403805.1 uncultured Thioalkalispiraceae bacterium
TCGCCATCCATGGCCGCTCGACTGCTTCATCCATGAAGCAGACGGTCTTTAGTAGGGTGTACCGATTCCATATCCTTATATTTGTACACGCATCAAAGTTATCGAGTCAATAGTGATTGTGTATAAAATATTTAGTTAAGTTAGTTGAAAATATTATGGGTTCAAAAGGCGAAAATAACAGAAAACACATTATCAGTATTGCTGATAATCTTTTCTATGAAAAAGGTTTCGACCATACTTCGTTTACTGATATTGCAGACGTTGCCAAGATTGCACGTGGTAATTTTTATTATTATTTTAAAACCAAGGACGATATTTTATCAGCCGTTCTTGAAAAACGGCGTTCTGATTTTACGGCTATGCTGGACGGTTGGGAGCAAGAATATCCTGAGCCAAAGGCTCGGCTTAAAAATTACATTTTAATATTGGTTAAGAGCCAAAGTAATATTAAAAATTTTGGTTGTCCGATTGGCTCCTTATGTCTTGAATTAAATAAATTACGTCATGTTTTGCAGGGTGATGCTAATACTATGTTTGATTTATTTCAGGATTGGTTAGAGAAACAATTCACGGAACTGGGTCGTGAAAATGATGCTGAATTTTTGGCAATGCATTTAATGGCGCGTTGTCAGGGAATCAGTGTTCTTACTTCCTCATCATCGAATGTCGAGTATTTAAATAAGGAAGTAGTGTTACTTCAAGAGTGGGTAAATGAGTTATAATATTAGCGTTAGAATTATTTTTCTATGGCGATAATTTGGCATAAAGTTTTAGATGACGTTAATTATGAAGTACGACAGGCGGGAAAAACTATTCGGCTTTATACTGATGGTGTGTTTCATAGTCAGTATCATCCTAATCGACACATCATTGGTGGAATCTGGGATTTAATCGTACTACCGAGTTTTTTTTATTCTTCAGATCAAATTCAACGGGTGTTAATGCTTGGCGTTGGTGGTGGCGCGGTGATTCATCATTTGCATCATTTTCATTCTCCAATGGAAATTGTTGGTATTGAATTGAATCCGGTTCATATCGATATTGCGCATCGGCATTTTAAGATAACCGATAAGCTTGCAACAATTATCGAATCGGATGCACGAAAATGGTTGAAGGATTATTCCGGCCCGGCGTTTGATATTATAATTGATGATTTATTTGGTGAGCAAGATGGTGAACCAGTGCGGGCGATTGATGCTGATATTCCATGGTTTAATTTATTGGAAAAAAATCTAAATAAGAACGGCATGTTGGTTTTTAATTTTATTTCGCCGAAAAAGTTAAAACAATGTGGTTATTTTCAGTCAGCTAAAATTGCAGATAAGTTTGATTCAGCAAATCAATTTACCTTACCGGCTTATGAAAATGCCATTGGCGCTTTTATTAAAAAACCGGTTCAGAGCGCTGATTTACGAAAACGTGTTTACCGATATTCCGGCATTAATTCTGAAACGCTACCCTATCGTTGTCGAACCTTTAAGTAATTATTAACATAGCATTTTTATGCTTATAAAAACTGTCAGAATACTGACATTATTATTCATTATTTTTATTCCGGCTTTTTATTCGATAATATTCTTGCAGTAGTTACTCTATATAAGGTCACCGGGTTGATTTTGTGTGTTCTGGTTAACATATTGAAACTACATGGTTTTTTATCTGATTTTTTGTTCTAGACTTTATAGTATAAGTTTAATTAATTACTAGACTATATCGTGTTGAATAGCATGGTAATTGCATGGATTATACTATGAGCCAGTTTAAGCCACATTGCTTTAGCCAACGCATGTTGAACCCGTTTAGAGGGGTAATGAATGTGATTGAAGTGGGTAGTGCCGATGCAGTCACTACCGATGGCGAGCATTGGGTTTTGTATTTGCACGATGAAGCTTTGCAAGGCATGGCCTTTGATGGTGATGTTGATATTGAAACACCGGATATTAAATTTGGTGTGTGGAGCCGCAAAGCCGGTTTAGCGCGGGCACCATTAATCAGCACCATGGAATATGGTGCAATACAACAACGTGGTGTAGAGTTATTAGAAGTTGTAAAACAACACGCTGATAATGTTCCCTTTGCGCTTAAAGATAATTATGAGCTATGGTTGCTCGATAAGTATTGTGATAAACCCCTGGCATTGTTGCACAGTGCGTGTTTTGAAAATGAGTTACTGGAATATCAACCCAGTCATTGGCGTCCGGGTTTGCGCTGCCAACATTCTTTTAATTCCCGTTTCCTTGAAAATAAAAATAATAGTCAATTAAATCATGCCGATTGGCTGGCTCAACAAGTGGATGACTCTGCGGGTCATCAAAATTATACTCAGTGGTTTTTACGTGATAACGATGGCAATGGTGTGGGTATGCAATCATCATCGGATATTAATTCTTTAGATGGCCGAACTTTATCTCGTGAAGAATTTCCGACTTTAATGTTAAATGATGATTGGTTAGAAGATGATACCGCTACTGTGGTAAAAGAGTTTTTCTCCTGGCAATCGCCATTTTTATTATTATTACAACATTTAACCGATGAATCGAGAATTGGACTCGAAAAATTAGCGAGCAAACACGTTAATCGCTTATTTCAAATGCAGCGTTTGTTACCAAAAGTGATTGATCACAAAACCATTAAATCGGCATTAGTTGAGGCTGTCATTAGAAATTCAAATAGTGAGAGTGAAATGAAAAAAATAGAACGCTCGCTATTTCATTCCGGGCATTATTTTTAGTTAATCTAAGCTACGTACAAAATAGTAGTATTAATCCGGCCACGAAATCGCGATAACCTTATCAAGACACGCAAAACATTGCCATCCATGGCTTGCTCGGGTGCCGCGTCCTGCGGCACACGGTCTTGATAGGGCTATCCCAATTCCATGTCCTCGTTTATGTTGAAGAAAACAAAATAATTTGTCATTTTAATTTTTATTAATCCGTTAGCCACCCCAGATATCTGAATGTAAGCCCATTTTCGATAATTGATGTGTTATATTTATTGGTAACTCGGGCGAAATGGTATATTCAACTAATATATCATGAGGTTGCTGTGGGTTCATTTCGACATTGTTGATATTATCATCTTTTAATAAACCGAGTTTTATTTTTTTCATTAACTCGGAATCCATATTTTCATCTACGTGTACGCATACTGTGTTCATTCTGTTCCCCTCTTATAGCTATAACGATATTGTTCGCTAGTAACCTATTAGCGGCTAATAACCGAGATTCATTAGATAAAATTAATCCAGGTTTAAACAAATTAATGCAAGTAATATGGCAAAAGAGTAAAATAGGTCATTGATTGTTATCCATATTTCAATACAATAATACTAATATCCCTTTACGCAATCAGGACAATTTATTCAGGATTAATCCATGGCTGATATTTTTTCAACAGTAACGATAACATTACAGAACTGGTATGCGGCAATGATGACTTTGTCAGGTGCTTTTCAGATTTTAATCATCTTTGTGGCTGCTAGCATTGCTTTCTTGGCACATAAAAAATGGCAGAAATTATTGCACGCACGTCTTGGACCTAATGAGCAACAGGGACTTATGCGTTTGGCTTTACGCACCAGTGGCCGGGTATTTTTTCCATTAGTGATGTTACTGATTGTATTGGCTGGTGACGGAATCCTGAGTTCTTATGAATATAAAAGTCAGTTACTGAAAATTGTATCTTCTTTATTAATCTCATTAGCGGCAATACGGTTTTTGGTATACCTATTACGTCGGGCATTTGGTCAATCGCGAGGTATAAAGGCCTGGGAAGGTATTATCAGCACCACAATATGGATATTAGTGGCTTTGCATCTTCTTGGCTGGTTGGACATTATACTAATGGCGCTTGATGGGCCAGGATTCACGTTGGGTGATTCACGAGTATCAATCTTGTCTGTTATGAAATTGGTGTTATTTGCTGGTTTGTTTATCGTGTTAGCGAGTTGGGTTGCCAATTTAATTGAAGAGCGTGCCCGTAAATCCGAGTTTATTAGTGCCAGTATGCGGGTGGCCTTAAGTAAGGTTAGTAAGGTACTGCTTTATGCCATCGCGATTTTGGTTGCGCTAAATAGTGTCGGCATTGATTTAACAACTTTAACCGTATTTGGCGGTGCGCTTGGTGTTGGCCTTGGCTTTGGGTTTCAGCGTATAGCCAGTAATTTTATCAGTGGTTTTATATTGTTGTTTGACCGTTCAATTAAACCGGGCGATGTTATTAGTGTCGGCAACCGTTTTGGCTGGGTTGTGCAGTTAAACGCGCGTTATATTGTAGTGCGGGATCGTGAAGGTGTTGAAACGCTAATACCCAATGAAAATTTAATTACATCTGAAGTGACAAACTGGAGTTTTAGTGATCGTCATGTTCGGGTAAAATTACCGGTTCAAATTAGTTACGATGATGATCCTGAATTTGCAATGGAGATTATGATAAAGGCTTGTGAGACAAGTGATCGGGTTTTAAAAGTGCCTGCACCTCAAGCGCGTTTGTTAAGTTTTGGCGATAATGGAATTGATTTGGAATTACGGTTGTGGCTTAACGATCCTCAGAATGGTATCGGTGCTGTTAAGTCTGATGTTAATTTAGCAATTTGGAAAGGTTTTAAAGAGAATGGTGTTACCATTCCATTCCCACAACGTGATGTTCGAATGATATCGGAATAGAAAGCGGATTACTGAATCGGAATGTAAATTTCGGTTTTTAATTGTTCTGGCGCAGATTCCAGTAGCTCTGGATTCAAGTAGCTTTCAAATGCAGGGGCATTCATTAGATCGTAATTGGTGTTTGGTAGCCAATTTTTTATTATTTGGTTGTAAGTTTGTTCCAATTTTTCATAGTGGCCGGTGTGAGTAAACACCGCATAACGTCCACCTCTGATAGTCTGTATTCCAAATTCTCCATCGGGTTTAACGGAATCATCAATAGTCATGCAGGCATCGTAGCGCATTTTTTCATGTTGAGTAATATCCGGGCAATCCAGCGGAATACCGTAATTTCGAGTATCTTCATTAACAAGGCCATGATCCATCGCATATGGCATTAGGCATTCCCAAGCAGCAAATGCCGATTCCATATAGTGTCCTGTTTTACGAACGAACAAAACTTTTTGTGGTTTAAAATGCACAATGGAATAATCTAAAACAGGATCATCTGTATCAATTGGTGTTTTTAAATTGTATATCGAGCTGAGATCTTTATTTTTTCGAAACGTTGTAGGTGAGCTTCCGAATTGTTGTTTAAAGGCGCGTGAAAATGCCGCCGGAGTTTCGTATCCATTTGCTAATCCGATGGTAGTAATATCATGGTCGGTATAAATCATTCGATTAGCCGCGCGTTCAAGTCGTAAGCGTCTAATATATTGAATTATAGATTCACCTGTCATTGCAGTAAAAATACGGTGGAAGTGGTAAGGCGACAAAAATGCGATAGCTGCCAGCTCTTCGAGTTTTAAATTTTCATCCAGATTGTTTTGAATAAATAACCACACCAGGTTGATGCGCTCCTGATATTGCTTGTTGGTCTGTGGTTTATGGCTGATATTCATAAGATCTAATTTTTATCATAAAAGGTGATTAGAATATAGGTTTTTGTATTCAACTCAGCTATTCCGATTTTGCGGATTTTTGTTTAAAGATTAGGTAAAAATAAATTAGTACAGATTCCGCCGGCTTCGGAACTGAGATAGCCTAATCAAGACGCGCTATTCGCCATCCATGGCCGCTCGGCTGCTTCATCCATGAAGCAGAC
>CAYOHQ010000226.1:0-3547 GCA_964403805.1 uncultured Thioalkalispiraceae bacterium
TATAAACTGACCCATTTTGGTAATTCAGCCATTGCTTTACTCCTTTAATTATTATTTCGTTATAACCAATTAATCTCACATACATATCTTCATTTTTTAATTAGGAAATATCTTAGTTTATCTTTAATTTTTTGTTTTTCCTTATTGAGTTTAGCATCAGATTCTGATTTTAATTTTTTCTCTTGCTCGTCAATCTTTACTTTAGCCTTGGCTTTTAGCTTACCAATTTCAACATTAATTCCTTTTTCTTTTATGTCTTTTTTGGCTTGTTCGATAAGACGATTAAGTATCTCCTTTGACAGTTCCGCTGGAGTCGCTCCGGTCTTACCGCCAAGGTTTTTGATGTCGATTTTTGTTAGTTTTAATGTGTACTGCTTATTATTAAGCGGTTTTGCTAACACCTTAATAGTCCCTTGTGAAAATATCAGCTTGCGTATAATCAGGCGAGGTTCATTACCCGTGATTTCTTTAGCTGAATCTGAATTCGCTGTAGATGGTGTATTTTGGGGTACTGCTTTCATAATAGTTTTCTTTAATTCATTAAGATTCGTTTTTCTATCTGAATTAATTTCTACTGAGACTATCGGTTCCCGAACAGTTACCTCATTAATAACATATGGTTCTTGTTGTAACGATTTCAGATCGATTCCGGTTGTTATCTCACCAAGCGAAAATGCAAAGTCAGCATCAAACCCGGTGGGATTGGCAATCGTTAATCCTTTTATGGTGCCAGCCCCTTCAGAGAGCTTAATTTGAACTTTGTCAACTTGAACAGCCGTTTGAGTCACCGTACTTCCGTATTTTTCTATGGCGGTTTTAACGATGGAATTCAAATTACTGAATAAATAAAATGAAGCAATGCCAATAATAACGATAACCACACCTAAAACTATAATTACTTTTTTCATGTTTTCCTATTCTCTATTTAATGTGATAAATTTATTCTTAAACAATCTATTACTGTCTGTAACTCGTTCCAGTATAAATATAACTTGAAAATAAGTTATTTTTCATTTTCAAAATTTTTACTTGGCTTATATTGCATTATGAATGCGCCTCGAAGTGAATTATCATTACTGATTTGACAGAGCGCACTATTCCCCGGTGCATACTGTTTTATAAACGCGTAATAAGCCATGATCACAATAACACCGCCAATAGCCGCACCAACCTCACCAACATTATCTGCCGGATGCCATAAAGGTTGTTCGGACACTTTTTGTTTTAGTGTTTTAATTTGTGCCAATGCAGCTTCTTTAAAGAAATAGTCTTCCCCCGAGACGCTACTGACACGAAAATGTGTTTTATGTATATCTACACCGGCATCATTAGAGGCTTGGTTAATCGCATTTGCTAAGCCTGATCCTGTTAGCACGTTTTCTTCATTATCAATAGCGGCATTTTCAACACCTTCGCCTACTCCACTAATTATAATCTCAGAATCTGCGATTGTAGGTGAACTTAATAATATCGCGGTTGCTGCCTCACCGGGTATAAATCCATTTGAATTTTCTTCACACAATAAACGGCAATTTTCAGCATTTAATTCACCTCCATATTTTCTTAAGATTGCATTACTCAATAGTGAATCCAATGTAACAATTAAAACAAACTCGTGTTTATTTTGATGTATTAATTTTTGCGCTTGTTTTAATGCACTAATAAAGCCATACCGCTGTTGCCAGAAAACATTAGACGCTTTACTTAAAGTTCCTAACGGTAATTTTTTGAATGTTTCAGCTATAATTTCACGTAATGCAGCATTGGTATTAAAAAATGTCTCTATAGTATTATCTGGCATACAGTAAAGTACTGTGAGACCCTGATAATTTTTAGGTAGTTTTGCTATTGCCTGTTTCACAACTACCGTACTCATATAGCTTAATTTTTTTATTCCGCTTAAATCAGTTTCAATCGGTGCGCCAATTTGAATAGCCTGAGTAAAGGGCTGAGTAAACTCTGTTTGTTGAAAACCATCATACTCACAGCGCATTGCTGCTGCGTTAATTTCTGCACCTTCACCCAAACACGATATCATTCCGACACCAACAACTGACAACGGAAAATTACTCATTCCTCATCCTTATTACTGTCATTATCTTCAAGTGCTTGTAACCGCTGTTCTTCAGCGATTAAACTTTGCATTTCTTTTTTAAAATCATTTAGTTTTCCTAATGGAAGATAACGTTTATCAACTAACCTTGCCCTCTCCCAACCTCCGGTAGGTTTACCAACAATCAAAGTTTCAATTTCATGAATATTGCGTTTTAATGCTATTCTGGAGCGCCAGACTAGTGTAAATCGTTTCTCATCCGGTTCGATAATTAAAGTATCAATCACCGGGCTTAAATTATACCGTTCACCATTCGTTAAAATCGCTTGCATAGGCACTTCATTTTTTGGCAGGTAAAAACTGGTTTTGTCTTCAGGGGTTAAACCATATAGTGCAATAACTTCACCACCACGAAGATAGGGTACTTGTTGATCGGGTGGAGCACATTGATAATAGGCTTCATCGAAATCTTCTGGTAAAAATGGTTTTATATTGTCTAACCAGTTTTTATCATAAGTGCCTGCGAGTTGGTAACGTGGATACCAATTACGGGCTATGGGTCCAAAGGATTGTGGTTTATACATTTTACTTTTTCGACTGGCCACCGGTTCGGTAAGTTCTTCGGATTGTGAAAGAAGTTTACCGATTAAATCCTGATGCGGACAGGTGGGGCTATATCCTATACCGACTGGGTTCGCTGCAAAGGTTTCAAATAGAGGTTCTCCATTTTCATCAACTTGGCCTGTTGCTTCGCTTCCACCATAGGCGGTATCGTAACTAATTTTTTGTTTGGTGAAGGGTTTTGTTGTGGATAATTGTAGGGCATTATCGCGTGTTACTTTATCAAAATGGCGTGCTCCGATGACTTTAAATAGTTTTTCCAAATTTCCTACTTTTATACCAATTTGTCGTTCTGTAACAGGTTGTTGTGAATAAGCAGATCCATGCAAAATAACATCGCACCTTGGTTTGAATGTCGCAAAGTCATTTTCGTATAGCGGAGCACTTAAACCCGGCTCGCCCGTATAACTATCGGTTTCAAATGGGGCTATCTGCTCATCCGCTAACTTAGGTTGTGGTTGTTGTGCATCGGGTAGATTGTAGGTTGCTTTTGCGACTATAACCAAACAACTTCGTCCACTTTTTTGTATCCCCAGGCTGTAGGCTGCTGCAAAGGGTGTTGCATTATATAAATTCATTAGTTAATTTTTACCGATCCACCTTTAATTCGATTTGGACCATAAGCCTGACTATTGATGTGCATGCCTTGAATGTTTATTGTGCCTTCTTTACTGAGTTCAATTCGTGATGAGCCGCACTGTAATACAATAGCGGTTTCAGATTCAATAACCAGAGGTGCATCATCAATCGATTGTGGCGCTTGTATCAACCCGGTAATAATGGGATCGTTTAGGTTACCCTGATTAAAATTAATAACGCATTTTTGTCCGATGGCGTTACTATTTAGCGCGACTGTGGTTTCTGTTTTAAGGT
>CAYOHQ010000226.1:3647-5702 GCA_964403805.1 uncultured Thioalkalispiraceae bacterium
ATGTCGTTGTCGATTTTTTTACAGCCCCAGATGCCACGTTGCATGCTGTTGGTGGGGGTGGGAATGTCTTGCCAATCTGAATTCTCAATCCACCGTTCATCGGAAGTAAATTCACAAGTAGCTACATTATCACAAAAAAGCGTGGGGCTTTTTTCATCTCCAAGGCATACGCCCCAGGCGCGTTTTATTCCTTGTCCCCAATATTTTACTCGTACTCCATGTTTTTCCTTATGATAATTTGGATTGTAAATTATAAAATCAGTTTCTAATTCAGCATCATCCAATAAATCGCCTTCTTCCCCACCACGGTCTTTAGTAACAAAAACTATTCGATTTTTGGACATAATTACTGCACTTATAATCGAGTAACCCTCTAGTAATTTCTCAAACCGCTCTCTGGATTTAGGTGTTATCATTACTTATCTCCATCATTCCCTTTAACAATCCGTTTAAAATTCAACTCCGGATTATTTTTTCCACCACACACCTTATCCCGGTAGTTATCCAGTTGTGCTGCTAAACATTTTTTACTGCAACTGCTTAATGGAAATGCTTCTCGATGTGAATTGACTGCAGCATCGCGTGCATCGTCATAATCGATTTTTTCGTTAGTATTCTTACCTTCAACATATTTTTCCAAAGCAACATGAATATCTCCATGCGACCCGTCATCTTTCCCTGTCCCTTCAAGGCAAACTACCGGCGCAGAACTGTAAGTGTATTTCTTGCATTCGCTTTTTTCCAAATATACATCGGGAATAATGTGGTGCCCGGTTTGCCCATGGCAACATCCTTTGTCCAGTTTTTTTGGAGTTTGAGCTTGAGTCATAGGAACTAATTGACATTTACGAGCGCGAATACATGGATTAAACGTGGCTAAATTTTTCTGCACATCGGCCATTATTTTTGTTGCTTCACTTTCATTAAAATTTTCAATTGCAGAATCCAGTTTTTTTATTTTTTCACCGAACTGCTTTAATTCGTTTGCTGCTTTTTTTACGTTATCGATATAATCATTTAATTCTGAAATAGTTTTAATGCCATCATAAACATCATAGGCACCCCATGCCCAGCCCAGAGGTCCCATTGCTGCTTGCAAGGGTTTTTTGGCTGCCATTTTAGCTGCTTTTATTCCAATTTTCTTTAATGCTATCTCTTGTATTTCTGCCATTACCTTGTCCATTGCTGCATCGATTACATCAATTGACTTTAATGCTTGTTCGGTATTTTCTCTTACATCTGTTAACTTTTCTTTTGTTACTTCATACGGTTTAATATTTAAGCCTTTACAGTGTTTGCGCCAGGATCCTTTTGGTTGTTTTTTGGCTGCTATTTTTGTATCAACCTCTTTCCTTTTTTTTGTTTTCTTGTTAATGACAGTTTTTTGCTTTTTTTCTTCGCAGGCAGTCGACATTCTTTTTCGTTCTTTTTTACATGCTTTTTGTTCATCTTGTGTATCGGTGAATGCCCATACACCGGTGTTTCCTGGAAAGGAGCCGTGATTGTGCGTCATGCCATCGGTATGGCGGCATACATTTTTACCTTCTATTTTGACATTCATCGACCAACTGGTGAAATAGGCTTTGCCTTTTTTTACGTGTGTGACTATTCCTAATGGCCCGGCTGCGGGTTCATTTCCAGTGCTGGTTTTAAAGAAGGACATGTCTTTCTTCATTACGGGTTTACCACCAATGAATACTGTTTTAGAACCATTGCTAGTGTCTTTTGCATAAGCCGTGTTGGCATAGGGGATTGGGATGAAACCGGCTGGCGGTGGTGGTGGTGTAAAGCAAACATCGGGAAAACAGGCGACTGATTTTCCTTCACCGGCTTTGCAAGCAATTTCTAGTCCATTTGCAAATACATTATTTGCCATAATTAAATCCTTTTAAATTTCGTAGTATCATCTATGAATTAATTTCCAAGTATTTTTTTACCCTTTAATATAATATTTTTTGCTGCTTTGAGGCTTATTTCACCACTGCCTGTAACACTAATGTCCGCTCCGTTTATTGTATTGGTGCCATCCCTTTTCATTACTATGCTGTATTTTCC
>CAYOHQ010000227.1:0-5698 GCA_964403805.1 uncultured Thioalkalispiraceae bacterium
TAATCCTTGTGGCAAAAAAAATTATTTAAAATCAATAAACATCGCTGATGTCCACACTTTAGCATCATCCATTTGTCGTCCTGCGACATAAACCGGACGGAAACCATGAGGGCCATTATTTGCTTCAATTTCGATTGAGCCGCTAACATCACGTGGTGCTGGCGTTTCACTCAAGCGTTCTACTGCGAGGAATAATTCTGTACCACCGAGCTCTTTTCGCAAACTACCGCCGGCTAATAGCTCTTTTCCGGTGACTTCCCAACTGAAAGTCGGGCAGTGTACAAATGGATTTCCATCAAGCGGATTACCGACTTTAACGTAACCATCGATTGTGCCTTCAACTTTGAAGGTGCAATGTTCTAAATTACTTAGATCAATTTCGATACCATCGGAATCGCCATAGGTATCGGAATGGAAGCCGATTTTAGTTGGCCCTGCGCGCCAGCAGTTTTCTTCGATGTGTTCAAAACCAAAACCGGAGAACTCATTAATGACACCATTCGTGATTGTGATTGTGCCATTCCAGTTTGCCCAGCGGTAACGATCTCGAATTCGTGCGCCACCCCAACGGATTCGAACATGACGATCAGAATAACCAAGCTCTTCCTGAAGATTACGTTTCCAGAAGCAACCGGTGTGATCAAAGGCGGCAATTTCATCCCAGCCTTTATCTCCCAGGAAGCGATAATCAATTGTGGCGGAACCGGTATGTGTAAATTCATCGCCTTGAATGTAATCGCCACAGGTAGTTAGACCAACTATTCGTTCACCGGTTGTTGCATAGGTGTGACGTGCTCTTAATGCTTTACCGATTGTTTCACGGGTGAGTTCTGGCGATACTATTCCGGTGACGCCACCTTTTGTACCAAATACCGCTGTTCCCGGTACGCCACCACCACAACGGCCACGATGCTCATCGCCATTAGCTGATGCACCCAATTTATAGCCTTTGCGCATAGTGTCTTCATATAACCACGGGAAATGACCCCAGGCGGATTCAATTTCAATTAAACGCTCTAATACAGGATGATGCCAATCAAGATTACAGCGACGGCCTCCAACATGCGGCATTAATAAGTGTCCTTCCGGATCATGAATGTAGGTTGCATAGAGTTCTTCGAGAGGCCATGCTCCTGGCATAATGGTATCGCCGGCCATATCTTCGTTCCATTCAAAGGAGCGTGAAATATTGCCATCGGCATCGAATGGAAATTCGGGTTGTTTACCGTGCAGGAACACCACATTATGATCGCCACCAGCACAGGAGTTACCGCACCACTCTGTTCCCGGGTAACAAATAAATTCATTATCAACGCATAATTCATGACAAAAATCGACTGCGGTTTCCCATCGTTCTTTGGTTATTTGAAAATCGTTTGCGGTGTATCCCAAAACATCTAAGCCGGCAACATCGCGACCATAGGTTAAGTTGTAGGTGGTATTGTTTGTTCCCACTGTGTCATCTGAATGAACGTGGAGATCTCCAAAGTAACTACGTGGAAAATTCAACTTACTATCAAAGGTGACATAAAAGATTTGTTCTGGCACTTCCGGATGATTGGGTATTGTTGCATGAATTGCAATTTCACCATCAATATTATTTGGCAGGTCTTCAATTTTAGCAACGGACCAGCCTTTTTTATTGAGTTTAATTTTACTTTTATAAATTTCTTTGCCATCAGACATACCGCGTAGTGCGACATCTAGCTCTTGATCCCAACAGGTATTACCCCACTCGTCTTCAGCGCGAACTCGCAGAATTACTGGCTCGCCTTTTTTCGCCAGACGAGAACCGGTTATTTCAAGATGTGATGCTTCACCTGAGACAATATCGATCACAATATCTTCAGGAACATCAGCGCATCGGGATGTGCCTAGTGGATCAACATAGCACCGGAACCGGAAACCTTCTTCAACAAAGGTTTGAATACGGGTACCGGGGCCACCACCACGGCGATCGCCTAAACGGATAATGATATGATCACCTGGTTTTAAAAAGCCATCGACGGTATCGACAATAATGGCTTTTTGAAATGGTCGTTCGTGACCTTTTTGATCAAAACGCACTTTTAATGATTGCACGGTTGCGGGGCTTTGACCTTCTGCTAATGGCCCAGCCTGATATTCTGCTGAAACGTAATTTGCTCCGGCAGGATCGGTCGTTTGAAATAATGCCCAGTCAGAATAAAATTTAAATGTGGCTTTCATCCAGGCGCCATCGGCCATACCGGATGAGCCCAATTCATAATCCAGTATAATTTCCTGCCATGAACCTGCGACGAGTTCATCAACATTACAACTAACTGATCCCAAAAACGACATGTCTTTGGTTTTTCCATAAAGTCCTTTAGGTGCAATGTAGTCACCTAATTTTTGTTTTAGTTCTTTGTCGGACATTTTTTTCATTCTTATAACTCCTGAGCAGTATGCTCCATCACTGGAGCATACTTTTATATTTTATTTAAACTATTTTAATTAAAGAGGGATTAAATCAAACGCCAAACTTCGTATCGTTTTTCTAACTGACGGAAAAAAGCACGTTCAAATATGTAAGATACACCACCAATCAAAACGATACCCAGTAGTACCTGACGTGAATTACCAATTTCTCCACCCATTGATACCATCCAGCCAAGGCCTTTTGTTGCACCAATCATTTCAGCAGCGACCAATGCCCGCCATGCCTGACTAAAGCCAATACGCAATGCTGCGGTTATGAATGGCAAACTTGCGGGTAAGTAAATATAGATAAATAGCTGCCAGCTTTTTGCACCGAGCACCCGTGCAGCACGTACTTCAGCACCTTTTATTTGCAACACACCTTCCATGATAGTTAGAATCATGGGGTTAACCGCTGAAATAAAGATAACCACGATTATGGTGGTGTAACCAATACCGAATATAATTAACATGAGAGGTGCCCATGCAATTGGTGGAATGGCCATAAATAAGCCATTTAACGGTACGATGTATTCTCTAAAGCCTTTATAAAAACCGGCCGCAAAACCGGCGATAATCGACACTATAATTGCGGCTCCAAAGCCACCAACTTCTTCCAAGAAGCTGGCCCATAAGTGGATCATTAATGAACCGTCTGCTATCCAGTCATAACCTTCTTCGGCAACTTCCCATACTTGCGGTAACACATAGGATGGAAACTGAGTTGCGACTAACATCCAGACAACTAACAATGATGGTATCGATAACCATGACCATGAAAACTGTGGCATTTTTATGCCACGCGGTTCTGCAGACTTTTCTCCATTCACTGCTTCTTCTCCAACTACACTCACATTTAACTCCTGGTATTTTATAAACCCTGGAATGCTAAATTACATTCCAGAGTAGAACTTCTTATTATTTTAACGCCTCATTCATAAACGACTTATCAATGATGTCCGATGCCTTTAATTTCTTCTTGATGTATTTCAAATCCAGGGAATAATCCATTAGACGTTGCATAAAAGCAGAATCTTTATCGGTTAATTCATAAGCCCAACCCAAGCGCTTACGAGCATTGGCAACGATTTCCGTACCGGTGTATTTTTTACCTGTTTTGGCATTGGTAACATCCTGCAATTTAAATGATTTGGCAATAATATCGTTACCGGCTGTAGGACTGGAGTTGAGAAAATCAACTGCTTTTTTATGAGCTTTAAGAACTTTGATAATTCCGGATTTTTTCTTTTCCATCGCTTCGGGCATTGCCATAATGATATACCACGGATAGTGTGGCACCGCTTTATTCATATCAAATATCACTTCGGTATTACCACGTAATTCAAACTGACTGGTGAAGGGTTCCCATATGAATGCACCATCAACAACTTTTTGTTCTAACGATGGTCCCATATTGCCTGACTTCATTGGAATAACATGAATATCTTTTCCAGGTATAAGTTTTGCGTGTTCACCGAGAACATAGCCACGTAATAACACATCCATACCACTGCCTTTTCGAACACCGGCTAATTTTTTACCTTTTAAATCTGCAACCGTCTTAATGCCTTCACCTTTACGCACCATAACAGCAGCCTGACCATAATTAACTTTGGCCAAAATTCGGCTATTCAAACCTCGCGAAAACCAATGATAAACCGGAGGAGCACCAATATAAGCCATGTCCAATTCACCTGCAGCAAGTGCTTGATGAACCAAAGGGCCACTACTGAATGTTAGTGCTTCAACTTCAACACCCATTTCTTTAAAATAACCTTTTTTCTCTGCTACTAAAATTGGTGCATTGGCCATTGCAAATACCCAACCAATTTTGATTTTATCTTTTGCAGCGTAGGCAGTTGTTAACGGTGTCACTAAAATCAAAACAAGTGCTAAACTGGCGACTAATTTTTTAATCATTTGGTAAACTCCTTCCTTTTTAATTTTAATAGTAATTATTTAATTTTTATTATCGTGTAACTTACAAATATTAATTTCCACCGGTTTGTAAACCGAGCTCCACCATTTCTGCTTCATCTCGCGGGTTTTCTTTGGTGACTGCTGTGATATCGGAAATTAATTCTTTTTTATACTGCCAGAATAAATCTGTTGTTCGAGTGGTTGGACCACTTCGTGGGCGTGGCAATTCATTGATTAATTCACGGTAAATTCCTTTTGGTGGCCTACCCAAAACAGCGACACGATCAGATAAGTAAATTGCTTCATCAATATCGTGAGTAATAAACACAACTGTTTGTCCCAGTTCATCCCACAAACGCAATAATTCATCGTTCATGGTTTCTCTGGTGATGGCATCGAGCGCAGCGAAAGGTTCATCCATTAATAACAAATGCGGTTCTAATACTAAACTCCGGGCTAATGAAACACGTTGTTGCATGCCACCGGATAGTCGTCCTGGTAAAAAATCATCGAAGCCTTTTAAACCCACCATGTCCAGATACTCACGTGCTTTTTTGCGCCGATCGGCTGCACTAAGTTTACCTGCCATTTTTAAACCGAACTCTACATTCTCAATTGCAGTTAACCATGGAAATAAATTTGAGCTTTGGAAAACATAGCCAAGATGTGGATCTTCTGGATAAATTTTGTGGCCCCGAAGTAAAATATCACCTTGCTCCGGACTATAGAAACCCGATAATAAATTCAACATGGTTGTTTTACCACAACCCGATGGACCCAGGATGGATAGAAATTCACCGGGTTTTACCGTGAGATTAAAACCCTCGAAGATGGACATTGCACCACCATACGAATAATGAAGATTATTGATGACAAGATCATCCCCACCGACACGTTCATTCTGTACCATAGTCTTTCCTTCAGTGTTATTGTTCGATAACTTATTATTAAACATTACTTAATAAACACAGGTAACGTTTATATTTTATTTTTATAACCCTGATACTAAACACCTTGACCTATTACTGTAAAGCTCTGAAACCATTTATTTTAGTAATGTATAAAGTCACACTAACCATTTTGTTAATTACAATTTAATATTTTAATTAACAAGGTATTAGAATTAATCATAAAATTACATTATTACTTAATTATAATATTACAATTTTAAATATTGCTAAATCAGAATACGACACTAAGTGTAAATATCCATTTCTGTACAGCTTTGTATTGAGTCTAATCATTTCACAAATTAGACCTTACAATATAAAATTTGGTCAGTTTAAACTTTAAAGCTTAATTAATAAGCAGAATCATAATAATTACAATCTGCACTAAC
>CAYOHQ010000228.1:0-5695 GCA_964403805.1 uncultured Thioalkalispiraceae bacterium
AGTTACATCCGGCCCAACCCACTCGTTACCTTATAATTTTTAGCCCCTTATTGATATTATTTTTGTATATTTCCAACAAAAAAGAAAATCAAATAAAACTGTCATCCGGAATTACCTTAACAATAATTATATTATCTACGTTGGGAATTTTAATGACTGATAAACCAGTAGAAGCAAATCACAAAAAACTGTATTCTGAGTATATTACCAGTTACACAAAAAATATGGACTATAATTTAATTAGTTACTTTCCTCGTGTAACTTATTTTTTAATGAAAAAATCATCGATAAAGACATTTACCAACATACTTAAAAATAAAAATAAATCAATTATAGTGGTTGGGCCAGTAAAGTATCAACAACAAATATTATCCCAAATACAGCAATATCACAGTGATATAACAGTTTATGAATTACCGATACAATATATCGATTACACACGCTCATCTAGCAAAACATTTGGTTTCGATTATGAAAAAGTCACAATATTAACTCGCCAATTAATTTTAAATCATGAATAAAAAATTCACATTATTCAATAGACTCACGTTTTTCTTAAGTTTAATTTTTTTAATGTTTATTTTTTATTCAGCTGATTGGTCACAGATGGTTGAGCTCAGCAATTTAATACAGGTAGTACCAATTTTATCTTCAGTTGTAATATTTACACTATTTCAAATAACTAAAGTAATACGATTTACTGCTCTAATTGAGTCAATGCATTTACCTCATTTTAGAGTACTTTATTATGTTATGAATAAACACTCGTTCTATTTAGCTGTATTCCCAGCTAGACTGGGTGATTTCTATTATTCCAGTTTATTAAAAAAATTTACCAATATCCCTCACAGTGTTGGGAACATTTCACTTTATGTTGTAAGGATTTATGATGTTTTGGTTTTAAGCATTTTTACACTTATCGGTGTGATAATAATTATCCCTGGAATACCCTACTCAATATTTGTAATTTTATTATTTCTAACAATATTATCACTAATTTTGCTTATTAACCTAATTAACAGCTTAAATTTTCTAAAATCAGTATTATTGAAAATTAACTCAACAAAAAACTATATATATATAAATATGATTTCTTCAAAAATTGAAAGTGGAATAGAAGAAATTCAGAAACAACATGCACTAAAAACACACGCGTTAATATTATTCTCAACTATTTTAAACTGGTTTGGTACAATATTAATATTTTGGTTTATACTTAACATGCTACTGATAAATTTAAATTTAGTAGAAGTAGCATTTGTAGTAGGTGTCATTAATTTGTTTAGCCTCATGCCTATTCAAACAATTGGTGGTTTTGGTGTTAGAGAATCAGGCTTGCTCAGTGCATTAGCCATAATAGGTTTTTCACTTCAAGAAAGTAGCACATATGCAATACTTGCAAGATTAATTGTATATTTAACCACACTTTTAACTGTATTAATGATTATGTTCATTTATCACGTTTTTTTAAATATTGAACCAATATCAAATAAAGCGAATCATAATGGTTAACAGAGCACTCATATTTATCCCGACACTTAATGATTTTTCTTTTATGGATACCCTAATATCCAATATACAAAGCGAAAGTCGGGATTATGATATTTTGATCATTGATGACGGATCGACGGTGCAATATGAAAATACAAATAATGTTTACTATGTAAAATTACCATTTAATTTAGGCTTAGGAGCAGCAACACATGTTGCGATGGATTTTTTCCTACAACATAACTACTATTATTTGATACGTTTGGATAGTGATGGGCAACATGACCCAAAATATATTAAATCTTACATAGAGACATTAAATAATGGTTCAGATTTTGTAGTTGGTAACCGTATTAATCGACATGAAGGAAGTGGAATTAAACTTTTTTTAAAAAAAATGGTTCATTCTTATTTTTACCTAATCGCAAAATTATCAACTCAAAGTAATATTCCGGATGATTTAAACTCTGGTTATTTAGGATTTAATTTAAATGCCGTAAAAATTCTCAACAAATTGGAACTTGAACGTTACCCGGAACCGCAACTAATATTATTTGCCACACTTTATAATTTAAAAATATCAACCATTGATATTTTACAAAAAAAACGGCAAAAAGGTATTTCGACAATAGCTAATTGGCAGACTTTAAGATTAATTTATAGATTTACCATTTATAATTTTATTATTCTAATCAGGACAAAATTATCATGATAATTAAAATTTCGATTATGTTATTTATATTTATTATTCTTATATCATTAATAAAGTTTCGAAAAATTAATGTTGATCTCTCTTTTCCCTGGTTCGCAGCACTTATTATATTAACTTTTTCAAGTACTTCTCCAGACTTTATCCAGGGTACAGCAAAATTACTAGGTGTAGTTTATGCACCCCTTGTTATAATATTATTAGCTTTATTTATACTGCTTGGATTAATTACAGTTCTCGGAATCTATATTACTGAATTAAGAAGAAGACAAATACAAATTATTCGAAAGCTTGCTCAATATGATTTAAATATACAGATGAACAATAGTAAATAAAAATTGATGAATATTGCATTTATCGTCGCTTCACCAAGATCAGGTACGACATTTCTTGAGGAAATTTTTAATCTACATCCCAATGTTTGCGGTTGGCATGAACCTTATTTCATATGGAAATATTACTTATCTTCAAAACCAAATGACTATTTAGATGAAAGTTTTGTTACAGATAAGATAAAAAAATTCGTAAGAAAAGAATTTGAACTATATCTCTCTAAATCAAATAAAACTCTGTTACTCGAAAAAACACCCACTAATGCCTTTAAAATTCGTTTCATTAATGAAATATTTCCAGAAGCAAAATGGATCCACATATATCGTGACGGTCGTGATGTAATATCTTCAATGAAAGTTCGCTATGAATTTCGTAAAAATCTGGTATTGAATAAAAATTTACGGCAATTTATTTCTGATGTTTATTTCACACTACAAATTCAGCCCTTTTGGCGGCATCGAATTATGGCTATTTTACATGAATTAAAAAACACGGATCATATTCGTCCTTATTTGCACTTGAGTTCTTCGCAATGGAAAAAAACCGTTGGTTGGGGGCCACGTTATCCCGGCTGGGAAATTGATAAAGAAAAACTATCAGAAATTGAATTTATGGCATATCAATGGATAAAATCTGAAGAGTTTATTCAACACGATCTTAAGACAATCAATAACAATAATAATGTATTACAGTTAAAATATGAAGAATTACTTGAAAATCCAGAATTACAGTTTGCGAAATTAACGAATTTTCTGAATCTATCAAATCAGAAGACCAAAATAATGTCTAATAATGTAAAACAAGATAATTCAAATAAATGGAAAACATCATTATCAACAACCGAGATAAATTTGATTAACCCTATAATTTCTGAGATGTTACATCATTATGATTATTAAATTAATAATCTATTTCAACCATATAGCGTTCTAATTGATCGATATCAGCACCATCCACTCTTCGATAGCCAACATACATAAGAGGGTAACCACCACCTTCAAGTATATTATATGCTTGCTTTCCTGAACCCTCAGCATCAAACTCTGTATAGTCAATATCGTTTTCAGCAAAGTAACTTCGCATTTTTTTGCAATAACCGCACCAGCTGGTTCCATACATAACAACCATCGGCTCACCACCCTCATAAAAATGAGAATCCATCACTCTACTTTCACTTCGTGTTAATACCTCATCGCCATATTCTTCAGCTAGCATTGAAACTATATCGAATTTTTTATTGCCAAGTACTCTGTTAGAGCCGAGCACAGTAAGTGGGATATTCGTATTAGCACCAACCAAATTTAAATGTTTTTTACCATTTTCAGTATTGACATCAAACTCTTGATAATCAATTTTTCGTTTACCTAATAATGCGATGACATCATTACAATAAGAACCACAATTTTTAGCAGTAAACAGCCAAACCACTGGCTGTCCGTTTACATCAAATGCACCATCTGAAAATAACGTTGAAAATAAATCCGGTTTAATAAAATAAATAGAACCTATTACTGCTATAAATATTACAAATTTTTTCATCGTACAATTTACTACTAACTATAAAGATTATTGTACTTATTTTAACCAGAAATACCATAAAATGATACTTATCATATAACTATAAATGATACTTTTTTTTCCATTATCTCGATATTGTCTTGAGCATTCATGGCGTTAATTACTTATCTTTAGATTTATCAGATTTATCAAAAAGCTTTATTAATAGCGTCGTGTTTGGTTGCACAGCAATATTTTACACACTCGTTACCTTCTCTATTTAAGAATATTTACTTAAAGTAGATTGATATATGTAGGTGTTTAGGTTTTTTTCGGAATTTAACAAGCTTGCAAAAATAACCATATCAATATCAATCTCAATGGTAATGATAATTTGTGATTCAACCAATAATTTCTTTAAAAGTAACACTAGGACTAACAAACGGTGTTAATGTGAAGTTATTCTTAACATGCATCATTTAAATTAAAGCCTATTCTGTGGGACACAAAAGTAATCCAGTATAAAAAAACCATCCCTTAGCCCAGAGGATCTATAAATTTTAATGCACCTGATTTAGCTGCAATCTGCTGCACCTCATCTAACCAGGCCAAACGTTGTGCAGGGGTAGCACTTGCCCACAAGCATAACTGGTCTTTTTCCTGTGGTGTTAAGTCGTTAGTTTTATTTTTTGTTTTCTTCATCTTTTTTCATTTTAAGCAATTCATTAAGATATTTTATATCTTCAATATCTTTAGGCCGAGCCGCATTTTTCTTCATCTCTATCAAATCGTTAAGATTACATACATTAACCACTTCGCCACCAAGATCCATTGCTACCGCTCGTTGCGCCAATTGATGATAAGGAATCGGTTCACGTACAAACAAATCGACAACTAAAAGTGGGTTCTCTGGGTGATACAAAGAAAAAACTAACATACCCTTGTCTGTTATCCAGGATTCCCGGGTAGTTTTGTCAGAAAACAAAATTGGGTCAACCGGTAATAACGTTTTCAAACCGAAGGAAATTAATGCCCGGATGGCTTTTTCTGCTTCAGTTTTTTCCAGATTAATAACCAGATCTACATCTGAAGTAAATCGGGGATAACCATGCAATATTGTTGCTAGACCACCGACAATTATATACTGAACATTAGCATCATTGAGTGTTTTAAATAAGGGTAAATATAAAGACATCTTTAATACATATCCAAAAATTCTGTAAATATTTTAATAGAGTACCTTAAATGATGATCACTGCCCAATTATTTAAAAAAAATTCCGGCACCCTTTATAAATAATAGAAGGTTTTTGTGGCATAAAAAAACCCCTGCAACGTAAGTTACAGGGGTTCCGGTATTTAAAGTCTGGCAGTGTCCTACTTTCGCATGGGGAGACCCCAAACTATCATCGGCGCAGAGCAGTTTCACTTCCGAGTTCGGTATGGGATCGGGTGGGGCCCACTCGCTATGGCCGCCAAACAAACTTTGAACCGTCACGACAAACAATTAAGTTTAATCACAACAGTCACAATTCGAAGAAGTAAGTTTAGTTATGCGTTCTTGCTTTCGTCAACAAAAACTGGCTTTTCCAATCTTAACAACCTGTTCACTTTCTTTTCAGAAAATTATTTGGGTGTTATATGGTCAAGCCGCACGGGCAATTAG
>CAYOHQ010000229.1:0-5692 GCA_964403805.1 uncultured Thioalkalispiraceae bacterium
TTATTATTATTTACTCTAATTAATTTAATCGCATGTGAAACAAGTTTTAAACGTATTGATGAAAACAGTGGTGACATTTATTACTGGCCAAAGAAATATGAAAATTCAAGCAGTGTCAGTCTAACACTTTACCAACCCCAAATAATTAAATGGGTTGACTACAAATACCTTCGATCGCGAATTGTCATTACCTACCAGGCAACTCCAGCAGATACACTTTTATACGGTTCTGTTATTTTAACTGCTAACACTACTGTTGATTTACCATCTAAAAATATCAACTTGATCAATTTAAAAGTTACAACACTTAAAGTACCCAATCTTAACTCTGAAACTAAAAAAACACTGCTTAATGATATTCAATCCATGTTACCCGAAGACGGGTTAATTATGTCTCTTGACCGTGTTACAGCAAACTACTCGCGTCATGCTAAAACAAAAACAATATCCAAAATAAAAGCAGATCCTCCTACGATATTTATTAGTAATAAACTTGCTAGACTAATGATTTTTAACGGAAAACCACTATGGAGCCCAATTAAAGATAATGAGCTCAAATTTGCTGTAAACACCAATTGGGATGTATTTCAGGACAAATCTTCAAAAAATTATTATGTGCTTGATGATAAAAGCTGGCTTACAACAACAGATTTAAAAAAAACATGGCAACCAGTAATTAAGCTACCCGATGCATTTTTTAATTTACCCGATACTGAAAACTGGAAAGAAGTTAAAGCAAACCTTCCAACTAAAGCGCTCACGCCATTAACAACTTCAGAATTTTTTGTCAATACTAAACCAGCTGAACTGATTTTAATTAATGGAAAACCTGAATTAAAACCGGTCGCCAATACCCAATTAGCCTGGATATCTAACACTAACAGCGATCTATTTTTTTCCAGTAAAGACAATTACTATTATTACCTGGTTTCTGGACGTTGGTTTCGAACCAAAGAATTAAATAATAACGCTAAATGGGAATTTATCACCGAACACTTACCTGACGATTTTAAAAATATTCCAACAAACAATCCACGAGCTAGTGTCAGAGCTTCTGTTCCGGGAACCATTGAAGCCGAAACCGCTATTATCATGGCTCAAATTCCGCAAAAAGTAGAAGTGAAAAAATCCATCACCAAACCTAAAGTTGTTTATGCTGGTGATCCAGATTTCAAGCCAATTAAGGACACTAAACTTACTTATGCTGTTAACACGTCAAGTGACGTTATTTATTTTGAAGATAAATATTATCTATGTCAGGACGCTATCTGGTTTTATTCCATAGAAGCAAAAGGTCCATGGAAAGTTGCTAGTAAGATACCACAAGAAATTTATCAGATGCCGCCCAGTTCACCGTTATATCACACAACATATGTTCATATTTATAGCAGTTCTCCAGACATTGTGACTGTTGGTTACACTTCAGGGTATTCAAACGTCTATGTATCGTACGGTGTTGTCGTTTATGGCTCGGGTTGGTATTACCCACCCTACTGGTATTATGGTCCTTATTACCACTATCCGATTTATTATCCTTATCCCTACACTTATGGCGCCAGAACCTATTACAACCCGACCACTGGAACTTATGGTCGTGCAGGTTGGGCATATGGTCCTTATGGTGGCATCGGCTATGGTTCTGCCTATAATCCTGCTTCTGGGAAATATGTCCGTGGATCAGCAGCTTATGGCCCTTCTGGTGCCAAGATGTGGGTTTCTGCAACAAATCCCCGCACCAATACCCAATTTGCAACGCGTCAGGGTACGGACTATTACAGCTCCTGGGGTGCAAGTGCGATCAAGCGTGATGACAAGTGGGCAGCAACAGCGCGTTATAGTAATGATCAGGGTACCGTAAGAGGATTTAAAACATCTGAAGGCGATACTGGCTTCGTTGTTCGTGATGAAAACAATCTTTATGCCGGCAAAAATGGGGAAGTCTATCGACGAACAGACGATGGCTGGCAAAAACGACAGGATGGTGACTGGAATGCTATCTCCCCTCCAACAACTCAGCCAGTGAAGTCCAATGCCAGTGATTTAAAACAGAAATATCCGGATGCCGGTAACAAGGTAACCGATTATAAGAACAACTCTAATAAACCGACGGCGCAACAACGCAATTATGACCAACTCAATCGGGATTATAAACAGCGGCAATACGGCCAGGAGCGAATAAATCAGCAGCGTTCACAACCTGCTGGTGGTTATAATCGAGGACAATACCGAGGTGGCGGTGGAAATTTTGGAGGTAGACGCCGATAATTTCGAGATTTAGCGCCTGTCACTCAAAAACAGTAAGCAATTCAAATTTAAGTTAAATGGAACCTTTTATAGAAATTTAGCGTGTATATTACTGATGTATTAAGAATCATTTAGCATCATACTTAACATAATGTTATGTTCGTGGTGAAAACCGAATTGCTACATAAACAATAACTTACCCCCCTGACGTTGATTAAAATCAGGCTCTAATAGTGAGTCTGATTTTTTTTGCATTAAATTTAAGACAAATAATCTGCTACATTAACATCATCAATTTGCTCTGGTTTTAGATATATTTTTGCATATTCAAGATACACCCCGCTCGTTAAAAACAAATCAAATAAATCAGGATCAATATGTTTATCATTACGCATAAAACTTAAAATGCGAATAGATTCATTTAAACTTTTAGCTTTTTTATAAGGTCGATCAGATGCAGTTAAAGCTTCAAAAATATCAGCAATCACCATCATACGTGATGTTAGCGGTTGCCCTCCCATCTTTAATTTCTTAGGATATCCCTTACCATCCATTGTTTCATGGTGACTACCGGCAATCAACGGTACGTTACGTAGATGTTTTGGATAAGGTAAATTATTTAACATGATAATTGTTTGTATCATGTGTGAATTAATCATATAACGTTCTTCATCACTTAATGTGCCACGTCTTACAGAAAGATTATATAATTCACCACGATTATACTTGTATTCTGGTGTATCAACATTAAATCCAAATGGGTTTTCATTCGGGATTTTATCAGATTCATCTCGAGCAATTATATGTTCAACTTTATCGTCTAGAATTTTCTCAATTACCGGTAATTTTGTATTACTTTTTACTTTTCTATTAAGTTCTTCCCAGGATATACCAATTGAATCATCCAGGGTGCGCATCCAGGTTGTTTCTGAAATTGTCTGTAGACGTTTTATTTTATTTTCATCCATAAATTCACCACCAATATTACACTCAGCCACAAAGGCATAATCATCATCGACCTGACCATTTAGCGCTTTTAACTCAGCGAATAAAGTTTCTTTATTACCGCCATTGGCAATATTTTGCCAACATTTAATTTCATTATCCCGCTTTAATACTTCAAAACGCATTCGAACTTCATGTATGCGATCATAAATTGTTTCTAGTTTAGTGGCTTTATCAACGACATATTCGGGGGTCGTCACTTTGCCGCAATCGTGTAGCCAGCATGCAATTTTGAGCTCCTGCCACTGGTTATCATCCAGATTAAAATTTTTATACAATTCATCATTACTGCCGCAGGCAGACTTGGCAAGCATCATGGTAATTTCAGGAACCCGCTGACAATGCCCTCCTGTGTATGGCGATTTTGCATCAATAGCACCGGCTATTAACTCGATGAAGGATTGTAACAATGCCTCTTGCATATTCAACAATTGCCGGCTTTCGAGTGTTACAGCGGCAAAACCGGATAGCGCTTCTACAAACTCAATATTATTAACCTGTATATTATTGTTATCCTTATAATAAAATAAATTCAGTAAGCCAATAATTTCACCATTACGATTTTGCAAAGGTAAAATTATGTTTGTCATTTCATCAACAGAAAAAATATCCAGCAGCGGTATTAATTTATTATGACTATTTTTATTTAATTCAATTATTTGACTCTTTATGACATTTTTATCAGTTAATAACTCTTCAGCTTCATCCAGAGTTAATGTCGATAAAGAATCTATTGATAGTGATTGATTTTCTTCGCTACTCACATTATTACATAAAAAATCTGCTTTTAATAAATCATCCTTTTCGTCCAGCAAGTAAATCAATACACCATCCGATTGACTAACAATCATGGTTTCAGTTGCAATACTTTTTAATAATGCATCAAGATCAGGCTCACCTGCCAGCGAATTGATTAAAGTAATGAATTTATTAATTGTAGTTTTCATTAACGCCATAGCCGAACCAAGATTATCAACCTCCCTTATAAACGAGGGTTGTTGCTCTGATTGGCTGAAATCAAAACGTGAAATAGCCGCTGCCTGTTGTGCCAAATAATTCATTGGCTTAGAAATTTTCTTTGCGGTAAACCAGATTATTGGAATAAACAATAACAACACGATAAAAGCACTCATCATTAATTGCCATCGTACAGCAACCGCATCAGACAGTAATTCATCCACCGGTGATACCATTAATGCATATAGATCTACCCCTCCGGGTTTAGCAACAACTCGCACACTTCCAATCCATTGACGACCATCATATTTAAAGTTTAATGCCTGATTCCCAGGTTCAAGTTGATCACTGAGATACTTTAGAACAGCACTGCCAAGTTGCTTTAAATTAGCTAATTGCAGAATCCCATCATTAGATGTTTCATTATTTTTGATAACAACTTTATCAGGATTTTTAAAGGCAAAGGTTTTTCCTTGTGCATTAATCAGCACAACCTCTGAACTTGGCGTAATGTTATATTTCGAAATTGTTTTGTTTAAATTTTCAAGTGTGACATCAAATGCGACTACGACACCGGGTTGTTGTGTTCGTGATGTAGCGGTTAAGCCCACGATATCGGTATCATAAAAAATATAGGGGTGAGTTGCAGACGGTTGAATTTTTGCCTGTTTGTACCAATCCCGATTACGAAGATCAAACCGAGTAATTTTACCTGCGGTTCGTGAAAGTTCGTTCAAGTTACTATCGTATGAAATAGAATATAATCTGCCTGAATTAAATTCGGAGTCTATTGATGATTTATTAAAATATAAAACCATATACTTGGCTCTATCAGGAATAACATGATTTTGTTTTATGTATTCATGAGAGACAAGTGTAACCCCCAGATAGTCACCATTTTTATACGCAATACCCGCAATAAATACTGATGAATTTGAATCAATCACGGCTATAAATTCTGGTAAATACCTTATTCTGTCTTTAAACGTTTTTGCTTTGCTAACTGGAGATAAACGAATTTGACGAAGCGCCCCTGCGATTGAACCGTAGGTTGCTTTAAAATCAGAAACAAGTTCGTTGGTGATTCGTTCATAAATATCTTCAGCATTACTCAAGATAATATCAGATGTTTTGTTATAACTTTGCCAGCTTAGAATTAACCCGAGTATGATGATAACAATAATAAATAACGTACTAATTGCAATTTGTAGTGGATAATTTTTATGCTTTTTTAAAACCATTATCATCACCCATGCTAAATCACCAGTGTAATTCGCTAGACTCGTGTTGTTTTACAATTTTTAAATAACTACCATCATCTTTCATTGTAGCAAGTGCTTTATTAAATGCAGATACAATTTTTTTATGATTTACATTAGCTCTGCTCACAGCTACATGTAATCCATTAATTGAAACAGGAACTTGTAATATCTTAAATTGCAATTTACTATTTGGCATAGTGCTATTTATTTTATAAATAAATACC
>CAYOHQ010000230.1:0-5692 GCA_964403805.1 uncultured Thioalkalispiraceae bacterium
ACCAAAAATAAATACTAATATTATTATTTTCATTATTTAACTTTTTTAAAATATACATCTGCATGATTAAAAATTTTATCCGAAGGTGCTACTAGCTGTGAATACCACTTTGTTATAAGTTTATTTTTACTAATTAACTGTAATGAAAAGAAAATTTCATTAACTTTATATACTTCATTTCCATATGAATTAACGGTTTCACCATCCAGGAAACTTTTAAATACTATTTTTAAAGTATTATCCTTTTCTTGTAATGAACAAATGAATTGCTCGTCTGTTTGAAATCCTACAATTTCGAACTCACAACCATTTTTTCTATCTGATTGATTTATATATAATGTGTGGCTTAAGTACATATTTGAACCACCAACCGTTTTACCGATAACGACACCATAATGATATTTACCATTCCAATTCGCTATATCCGCAGAACAAGATAAGGTTAAGCTCCATAACATTAGTATTAAAACATGCTTTAACATTTTTAATTTTTATCCTTTATATCCAGATTTCATGCCTTTATCGTATTTTTTTCTAACAATTCTTGATATTTCTCTTAATGTAATAGTTCCATCTTTATTTCGATCAAGTCCTTTATTTGGGCCATAATTACCATCACCTTTAGTAAAAACAGTGTCATCCAACTTCATACCAATAGCTCGTGGATATAAAATTGCCATATAAACATCTTCGAGTGTTTTTAGTTTATTTTTTCTTCGAATGAAATATTTTTTGACATAGTCAAGCTGCTTCACCGCTGACATTTTTGCTAAATCTTCAACCGTTGTTCCTAATCCAATTGCCGTTTTTCTCATAAATTGAATTAACCCGGTTCCTGAGCTACCTGCACCATTCTTTACAGATGGGCTAAATGTTTCACCTGTTTCAAAAGCCATACATGACATCAAATAATCAGGTTTAAATCCTAGTTCTGCTGAAATTTTAATAACTTTTTCTTTAAATTCTTTGCTAACTTTAGCTCCCCATGCAATTTCACCTTTCGCTAACACTGCAGGAATACTGGATTTAACCGATACTTTTTTAACAGGAGAATTAACATAAGGCATGACATAAAATGTTTCTCCCTGCCATTTTTTATCAATTTTAATTTCTAATTTAGGTCCGTGTTTTTTAAATTCTTTAAGAACTTTTCCATCCTCAGATTTTATTTGCCAACTAACATGCTGTAATTCCTCAGCAGTTGGATCTGCTAAACTTGTTTTAGTCACACTGTAGGTTGCGGTATCATCTGTATTTAAAGATGTTGGGCCACTTACCGCTCTAACCAGTAACTTCCTTTTGAGGGGAACTAAGTTTTTAGCTGAGTTTTCGGAATTTTCTTGTAGACCAGACTGGGAATGACCAGGCTCGAGTGTTGCAGGTTCACCTTCTTCCTCTTCAGGTGCTAAAGATAAATCAACAACACCGATTAAAGATTTGAGAGAGTTTAATTCATTACCAACAACGTGAATGTCAACTTCAAAAGGTAATTCTGCGGCTTCCAATTCTTTCGGCCCTTCATCCGCCACATCCTGTGGTGGCCCTGCCGGTGGTTGCATGAGCGGCATCGGTGAAGTGTTTTTATTATTAGACACCATTTTATCTGTTTGCCGTACTGCTGGAATGCCTTCAATAAAAATATTATCTGAAAAGGTAATAAACTCAGCCATGCCTAAAATAGTGCCTGACATTATACCACCGCAGGCACCGGGTGCATCACCCTCACTGACTGCAAAATTGGATTTAAAATGACAAACGGGATTGCCATTAATGGTGACCGAGGTTGCTGTCAATGCGGCATTTTGTGACTTAGCGATATTGGTATAGGGGATTGGTACACAAAATGGTGGAGTTAAACAAACATCAGTGGTTGTTAAAATACCGTTCGATCCGGCATGCACGGCGGTTAATCCGTTAAATAGTACGTTACTCATACACCTTTCCTCCCTGGATAAGTATTACCTAAATAAGTATTGATGGTACAGATTTTCATCTATATTAATGCGTTAATAACCCCACTGTCTAGACATTTTTTGATGTTTTGGCTCGTGGGTTTTCCAGAAAAATAGCCCCTCTGGTAGGAAACTCCGTTACTTCACACACTAGACAATTTTTGACCGTTGGGTAGTTAAAATCGAAACGGGCACACGCTAATATAATGCTCAATGGCATGCTGGCTGCCCCAATTTCGCCCAGTGTTACGCTGGTGAAAAGTTCTTCGGGCATTTTACGGGGTTCGATTTTTGGTGGCTCGTCCAGCTCCCCCATTTGAAACGCCACTCTTTCCTGCTCTGGTAGTTTATTCGGCCAAATTGATTGTGTGGTTTGATACCATTCAAACGAATAGTGTTGCTCACTGGAATGATTACGAATAACACAATCAATATCATCAGGCTGCTGTTGTGCCATTTGAGCTGTGCTTTGAATCACTGTGCTGAGACCGGTCATTTTGCTGGTGTGTGCTTTGCCACTATTGGGTTCATCTGTAAAGGATAAGCCTTTGATAATTGCCCGAGTTTGCTGTGGGTGATTGATTTTTTGAATTATAACACTCGCAGCTGCTTCGCCAGGGATTATGCCATCAGCAATGGTGTTACTGCGTAAACGATTTTGTAGTAATAGTTCCTCGCAGCTTATGGTATCCAGTAGTGAATCAGCTCCTGCAAAAATAACGCTTTCGACTTTTCCTTCGGTGAGTGCGGCACAGGCAGACTGTAAATGCTTAGTGACATTATCATCTGCTTTTAAAAAATGAAAATGTAAATCAGAAAAATCGGATAATTCTTCTGCTATTGATTCTTGCCACTCTTTTGTATCGACAATTTCACTACGACCAAATATAGATGCAGGGATAACAATGAGTAGTAAGTGTTTTTCATCTTGTAGTTTTTTATCAATTAAATGTTCAGTTGAATCAATAATGGCATTGAGTAGTGATAATAACATTTTGTTGTGTGGATCAAAATCTTCAAAATCGGGCATTGCTGCGGTTAATGCGGGATCATATGAATTTTCTTTTGAACGTGATGGTACTTCATGAGATGAACTTTCAGATGATGCTGTCAGCATAGTGGCAACCGCGCCAAACAAGGCAAAATCTCGATTGCCAGTGACGGCCTGTATGCCATAAGCAGTGACTGCAAGATGGCTTTCGGGCGCTTTTTGTTTGTTTGGTTTTATCGGTTTAACAGGCATATAAATTAAAACCTGTGCAGACTGGATTAATGCTAAATTTGGTGATTATTGCCGTTGCCACGTATCGTTTTATTCGTGGGAATTGGGGTATTTGTGCAGGTTCCGTTTGCATTACTAATTACATTATCCAGAAAAACGTAAATTTACTATTATGTTAAATTAAAAGCGCTGATTGAGTACTTTATATACAAAAATTACCTTACAGTTCGAAATATCATAATATCACATAGTTTAAAAAGACTGTATATAAGTGGCTAAAAAGTGACTACTCTGTGAATGAATAGTCACTGTGACTATTTTTTCGATATCTCCTGCAACACTATTAGAGTATATGCACTCCACCATCCTACAAAGCAGACTGATGCAGCTATGGTCACCAAAGCACCGAGATTAACGGCATACAAAACAATAACAAATATGCCAGTAACAGCAAAAAGAACTACCGAGGTATACAAAAAGAGATTAAAGAGTCGTCCCTGCTTTAGCTGTTCATGTTCAATTTCTTCATAATAAAGCGCTCTTTTAGAACTATTTGTTGTCGCAGAATTTTGTTTCAATGTTTTCGTACTAACCCCTATAGCAAGGTAATTTATTTATTACTCAACAAGCAAAATCATTGAGAGAACACCGAGATACCCTACCGATGAAATCGACGCTGCTATTGTACCCAATAGGCCAAGCTCGGGAGCCAAACTTATTACCAAACCTATTGTAATAACGGTAAAAATAACAATTAGCACATAGCTCAATTTTCTTGATTGAGTTTTGTAGCTGTATTGATTTTTTTGTGTCATCGTATGCTCCTGATATTTACTTTCATATTCTAATAATGACACAAAAAAATTAAATCCAGTTATCCATCGACGCCAATCAATTGTCATTAAATGGTGATACTTGGTCTGCTTCTATCGCAAGCAAATGCCCTGTATAATAAAGGTTAATTAAAGGAATATAATGCGCTGGTTTAAACGAATTGCTGTTACAGTAATTTCATTATTACTTTTGATAACAATAATAGTGTCACTGTTGTTATTAATTCTTGATGATAATGATTATCGTAATATCACAATAGTTTTAATTGAAAAATATACTGATTTTGAAGTTAGTATCAATGGTAGGTTTACGCTTGATGTATCACTAGAACCAACAATAAAAACATCATCAATACAAATCAAAGACACGAGTGATAACGTTACAATTGATATTGGTGAGCTGGACATTAGCACAACACTTCGGTCATTGTTTATTGGTAATATTCGAATTACCAATCTACACGTAGTCGATTCTACTGTTACCTTAAAACAGTCTATTTTAAATAAAACTTCGGCAATTAAATTAACACAGGAAATTAAAGAAGTTGAGCCAGTTTTATTGCCGGTTTTTGAGCATGGCATTATTCAAAACCTGGTATTCAATATTCAACAAGAACAAGCCGTATTAAATAATTATGCTTCAATAAGCCGTTTAACACTTGGGCTTGATAATACGATAAACAAGCACATATTAAAAAGCGATGGTCAAATCAATAACTTTAAGTTTGAGGTTACTGGTAGTTTTGGTAACTTAAAAAATTTATTGGAACACACGGCTTTTCCAATTAAAGCGAATATTCAGCTTGCCAATATGAAAATAAATATTAATGGTGACATACAGGATCCATTAACGGGTAATGGCGTTAATTTATTATTTAATGCAAACACTAACGATTTTCTCAAGGTATTTCGTCACAATAATAATATACCTTTTCTCGGAACATTATCTGCACAGGCCGAACTTTCTGGCAACTTACCCAATATCGCTATTAAAAAAATAAATCTAAACTTAAAAAATGAAGACAAAAGTTATATTGCTGTTTCAGGTGAAATTCCAGAATTAATAACGGGTAAAAGTGCAAACTTACTGGTGCAAACTCAGGTAAATGACCCTGCTTTATATAAATGGCTAATTCCAGAAAAATGGCCCACCATAAAATCTACTTCGGCTACAGCCACAATAAAAAACACTCAAGGTGACTACCTGTTAAATGATATACAAATCAATTCGAAATTTAAAGATGACCTGGATTTAGACATCACAGGTTCAGCGGTTATAAAAAATATTAGCTCACGGCCTTTTAAAGCTGTTTCGCTTGCTATTTCAGCCAGAAGTAAATCTGCTACAATTTTACAAAAAACCATTTCTACTAAAATTCCTGATCTGGATTCAATTCAGTTGAATGCTGATTTATCTAAAAACCAGGATGATTTTGTATTAAGTAATATTTTTGCTGAAGCAAAGCTGTTAAATAAATTAAGCCTGAAGGCATCAGGAGAAGTTAATAAAATCTCACTCGAAAGCGATAACACAGTTAAAGGTGTTGATTTAAAACTAATAGCGCAAACTAACGATCTTCAGTTAATAGAAGAAATCATTAACAGACCACTACCCGACATTCAAAATATTAATGTAACGGCTGAGCTTTACGATAATAAAAACTTATTATCTTTGAAAAATATAT
>CAYOHQ010000231.1:0-5686 GCA_964403805.1 uncultured Thioalkalispiraceae bacterium
ATAATGTTAGGTATTATTGCTTCCTATTATCTTGGAAAACGACTATCAAGACCAATTGATACCTTTATTAAAGCCAGTAAAGCCATAGATAGTGGCGATTATAACTACCGTATAAAAGAAAACAGAAATGATGAATTAGGTCATCTGATCGGCGCTTTTAATAACATGGCAAACGGTTTATTGGAAAAGAGGCAAGTAGAAAGTGTATTTTCACGATTTGTTTCAACCAATGTTGCCAAACAAATAATGGAAAATCTGGATCATGTATCATTGGGTGGTGAACACGTTAATGCATCCGTGATGTTTGCTGATATTGTTGGCTTTACCAGCATGTCTGAAAAATTACCTCCGAAAGAAATTGCATCACTGCTGAATGAATATTTCACCTACATCTCAATTGTAAGTAAAATGTTTCATGGCACAATTGACAAATACATGGGCGATTGTGCCATGGTTGTTTTTGGTGTGCCAATTAAAGATGAAGACCATAATTTTAATGCTATTTCCTGCGCCATCATGATCCAGAAGTTAGTTGATCGATTAAATGCGCTACGAATTCAAAATGGCCAATTTCCGGTTTATTTCCGTATAGGTGTAAATTCTGGTGAAATGCTAGCAGGAAATATGGGAGCTCAGGAAAGAATGCAATACACTGTTGTAGGCGAAGTTGTTAATTTGGCATCACGCCTACACACTACAGCTGAAAATGGTCAAGTCATTATTAGTGAAGAAATGTATGAAAATGAAAATTTAAGCTGGAGAATCACTGCCAGTAAATGTCAGGAAATCCAATTACGCGGTATCTCAAAGCCAGTCGTGACTTATATTGTAACCAACGTTGCAAGCACCTACCGGGAAAAAATGGACAGACAATTAGAAGAGTTGCTAAGAGATAAAATCGTAGCATGATTTTTAAAAAGTTTGTTTTAGTATTCTTATTACCAATATTTCTTTCAAGTTGTGCCTACATTGATGCGCAGCGAGACGATGTGGATAGCTTAATTACAAAATGGCTATCAGAACAGGAATATGACAAAGCCAGAGATACGCTAACAAAGGTAAAAACCACTCATCCACAATACTTAAAACTGATGCTTCGTAAGAAGGAAATTAGTAAACAATCAGATAAATTTATAAGCAAAACAATTAAACAAGCGCAATTTTTTATTAAAGAAAATAAATGGGAAGATGCATATACCGTTTATGATTTTGCATTAAACAGGATATCTGAAGATAAAAAACTAAATTCTTCTTATGATTTATACATAAAGAAGCGCCAAATCTACATAGATAACTTAAAGCACAAGTTGCTAATATATAACGCAACATTATTAATTAATGCCATACCACTACAGAAAAAAATTGCCTTAGCAATGAAAGAAACTTCAGTCGAACAAAAAAAATATGATAGCTTGGAAAAACAAGCTGCTGAAACTGTTGATTTGTTAGCCATTTGCTCTTCTGAATCTTTAAAATTTAAAAAAATTAATGATTCCAAAACATGCATTCAACTTGCCTTTAAGTTAACACCATCTGAAGAGGTAGTTAAATTACTCAAGCAGAATCAAATAAAAATTAATCAACTCACAGCCGGTAAAAAACAGAAAAAACAACAAGCAGCAACAAGCACTTTTTCTAAAAGACTAAACGAATACAAAGCAGCTTTTGATAAAAATGACTTATTCACTGCCAATAAAAAATTAACCAGGTTATTAGCAGAAAATAAAAACAATTATGAGTTAGTAAAATTAAAATCTGAGCTCGATGAAGCAACTAATAAAAAAATTACATCAGGAATTGAAACAGGCCGAATTTTATATAGCAAAGGAAATATCAAGCTCGCATTAGATAAATGGTTAAGGCTTAAAGAGCTTGACCCTGAAAATGTCGAATTAAACTCACATATTAATCGAGCAGAGCGAGTATTGCGTAAACTACGAAACCTAACCAATAAAGAAGAAATTAATACAAAAAACGGAAGTTAATATTTATTCCTCTTCTTCTTCTGCTATTTCTTCAATTTTTATTCGTTTAACTGTTCTGAATCCTCTGGGTAACTTCATTCCGCGTTTACCACTTTCACTTTCATAAGGAGCCATATCATCCTGTGTAAAGACTGTTTTACGAGAACCAGTATCAATTACCAGACTATCTTCTTCAGTCACTAATGTAACCGCGACTACATATTCCGCACCACTTTTTGCTTTAGCTGTTGGAATATTTAAAGTTTTTAAACCTTTACCTTTCGACATTATAGGTAGTTCATCAAGGGAATGAATTAACATATGACCATCATTTGATACCACTACAACCCATTGGTTTGCATAATCCGTTACTTCGACTGGTGGTAATAACTTTCCACCAGCAGGAACTTTAACAATACCTTTGCCTTTTTTATTTCGAGTTAAACAGTCTTCTAGAGACACTACAAGCCCATAACCGAAACTGGTTGCCAGCAAATATTGTTTTTCCGGGTCTCCACTCATTACACCACAAAATTGTGCACCTGCAGGCGGTGTCAATCTGCCAGTCAGTGGCTCACCAAGGCCTCGCCCTGATGGCAATGTGTGGATTGGTATTCCATATGTTCGTCCCGTTGAATCAATAAATACCGACATCTCATTGGTTTTTGCTCTAGTACTATCCAGATAAGAATCCCCTGATTTAAAGTTAACTTCTTCAGGAATTAATTCATGCCCCTTTGAACTTCTGGCTAAACCATTAACAGATAAAATAACGGTTACTGGTTCAGAGTTGATAAGATCTGTTTCATCAATAGCGCTAGCCGCTTCACGAACCTTAATAGGTGAACGTCGTTTATCACCGTGATTTTTTATAATTTCACTTAATTCATTTTTAATCAATGAATTTAAACGTGCTTTTGAACCTAATATACTTTGAAGCTCGTCTCGCTCAGCTTTTAATTCTTTTTGTTCTTTACGAATAATTATTTCTTCAAGCTTGGCTAATTGTCGTAATTTTAAATCCAGAATTGCATCAGCCTGAATATCAGTCAGCTTAAATGCTTTCATTAATGCCGCTTTGGGCTTATCGTTGGTTCTGATAATGTGAATTACTTCATCGATATTCAAAAAGCATTTCATTAAACCGGTTAAAATATGTAAGCGTTTTTCAACTTTATCCAAGCGATATTGCAAACGCTTACGGACAGTATCTTTACGATAAACTAACCACTGTGTTAATAATTCAAGTAGATTACGAACCCCTGGTTTACCATTTAAACCAATAACATTCATATTAACGCGATAGGTACGCTCTAAATCGGTTGAAACAAATAAATGCGACATTAACTCTTCAACATTAACTTCTTTCGATTTCGTCATAATAACCAGACGTGTTGGATTTTCGTGATCAGATTCGTCTCGTAAATCAACAACTAATGGTAATTTTTTTGCCGTCATCTGCGCCGCTATTTGTTCTAAAACCTTGGACGGGGATGCCTGGTGCGGTAATGCAGTAATAATAATATTACCTTTTTCCATTTCGTATATTGCGCGCATTCGAATAGAACCACGCCCGGTTTTATACATTTGCTTAATTTCTTTCTTCGGCGTAATTATTTCAGCATCGGTTGGATAATCCGGACCTTTTATGATTTTACACAAGTCTGTCAATGTTGTTTTTGGTTCTTTTAATAATAATAAACAGCCATTAACAATTTCGGTTAGATTATGCGGCGGTATATCCGTTGCCATACCAACGGCGATCCCAGTTGTGCCATTTAATAATATATGGGGTATTTGTGCCGGTAATAATACTGGCTCATTAAGTGAACCATCAAAATTGGGCATCCAGTCTACTGTACCCTGACCTAATTCTGATAATAGTAAATCGGCTATTGCAGATAAACGAGATTCGGTATAACGCATAGCAGCAAACGATTTAGGCTCATCTGGTGAGCCCCAGTTTCCCTGCCCTTCCAGTAAGGGATAACGGTATGAGAAAGGCTGGGCCATTAATACCATCGCTTCATAACAAGCACTATCACCATGTGGATGAAATTTACCGAGCACATCACCGACTGTTCTTGCTGACTTCTTAAATTTTGTACCGGCTTTCAAGCCTAGCTCAGACATGGCATAAATAATTCGGCGTTGAACCGGTTTTAAACCATCACCAATATGAGGAAGTGCGCGATCTAAAATAACGTACATAGAGTAATTAAGATAAGATTTTTCTGTAAAATCTTTAATCGGTATCAACTCTATATTGTCATCAACAAAACTTGTATTCTTGGCCATGCTGTTATTTTCTCTTATGTGATTTACAATTTAATTTGTAACTACTCATCGTGGTTCAAAAATAAGGAGTATAAACATATTACAACTAAATCCGTTGGCTTCGAAATCGGGCTAGCCCGAATCCAAATCCTAACTTTTTCTCTCTTTTCTAATTACGCTTACTTGTTATTTAAATTCTAGTTATTATTTTTCTGTCTATTTTCTATAGCAGAAGATTGTTGTTCATTTATATAAAGTTTTTCTAACCCTGTTAACGATTCAGAAACTGTAAAATGCCAAGCCCATGCTGTTCCTACACCATCACCTTCACGCCATTGCTCATATTCTTTCGAAAACTCTGGAAGACGCCTGTTTTTATCTAACAACTTAATCACGCTCTTTTGCAATGCGGTTTGCATTATTGCCATATGCGATACCGTTGATTTTACGCCATTAGGCACATTTGGAACCTTCAATTTAATATTTTCAAGTCTAATATGTACTACCACTGCTTCTTCAAAATAATCTACTTTTAAAATAGTCAGATTAGATTTTGGTTCATGTTCCCGAGTGACATAGCTCCAAACCTGCCCGGCTTCAAAGTTACTCTGCTTTTCCTCATCTAACTCTTGATCAGGCTGATATTCAGTTACCATTGCAAATGCGTTATTTGCGAAAAGAACTAAACTCACTAAACCTAACGACACAAATATATTTCTTACTTTCCCTATCTTAAACATCCATACCCCCTACTACCTTAATAATTAAATAATTTAAAGTTAATTACATCATGTGTTCAAGGGGGGAATGATGAAATTGTTAATAATTTCTAGCCTAAATCTGCAAGATCGCCTTTGGTTTCAAGCCATGCTTTTCGATCGGCCGCACGTTTTTTTGCTAATAACAAATCGAGCATTTGATAACTACCATCACCAGCTTCCGAGGTTAAACGTACCAGTCGTCTGGTGTCCGGATCCATGGTTGTAATACGCAATTGCATGGGATTCATTTCCCCCAAACCTTTAAATCGAGTTATTAACACTTTACCTTTTTTCTTCTCTGCAGCAATGCGATCTAAAATACCTTGCTGCTCAGAATCATCCAAGGCATAAAATGTTTCCTTACCAACATCAATACGGTATAACGGTGGCATTGCAACATAAATATGTCCGGATGTTACCAGTGTTGGAAAATGTCTCAGAAATAAAGCACATAGTAATGTTGCAATATGTGCTCCATCAGAATCCGCATCGGCGAGAATAACAATTTTACCGTAACGTAAACCCTTTATTTTTTCTGAACCGGGATCTACGCCGATAGCAACAGAAATATCATGAACTTCCTGAGATGCCAAAACTTGTGATGAATCCACTTCCCAGGTATTTAAAATTTTACCGCGTAGTGGCATCACAGCCTGAAAAATACGATCTCTCGCTTGCTTAGTC
>CAYOHQ010000232.1:0-5668 GCA_964403805.1 uncultured Thioalkalispiraceae bacterium
ATTCGGATAAAAATTTCTCAGTTGTTTGAATTTAAGGTCGAATGAATCCGCTGGACTACCTGCACCCCAATATATTTCATACGCCATTTCTGTCTCCTTAATTTGTTTTTCCAGTATAAGTTCCGCATTTATGCAATGTAAGTCTTGATTTTCGCAAAACATAGATGCAATAATGCACCACATGGACTGGGACAACTTACGATTTTTCTTGGCAGTGGCTCGCAAAGGCTCTATTCGTGCGGCATCGGTGGATCTTGCTGTTAATCATTCTACTGTCACTCGACGGATATCGGCTTTTGAGAAAAAGCTCGGTGTGCGTTTATTTGAACGGTTACCCAATGGCTATGTTCTCACCCCGACCGGCGAAGAAATGATGAAGTCGGCACAACATGTCGAAGAAGAAATTATAAAACTGGATCGACAAGTAATCGGTCGCGATGCACAGCTTAATGGCACTTTACGCGTCACCATGCCAACCGCGTTAGCCACGCATTTAATCATGCCCGATATAACAGCGTTTACTGAGCTATATCCAAATATCCAATTAGAGCTCGCCTTTTCAAATGAAGAATTTAATTTACGTAAACGTGAAGCAGATGTAGCGATTCGAATGACACCCAATCCACCAGACTATCTCGTTGGTCGTCAAATATTACAACCCGCCAAAGGTGTTTATGCTTCTCACGAATACCTAGAACATAATAATCCAGAATTACTACCGGATAAAATGCGTTGGATCGGATGGGAAAATGCCAAACAACCGGAATGGAATAAGGCCAGTCAATTTTCGTCTTCACCAATAATGCACATTGCTGATGATCTGGTCGCACAGCTTGAAGCCATGAAATCCGGTATGGGAATTGCGATGTTACCGTGTTTTCTTGTTGATACCGATCCATCAGTCAAACGATTGGAATTACTGGATATGAGTTCGACCTGTGGTGCCTTATGGATTTTAACCCATGAAGATCTTCGGGCTACTGGCCGAGTCCGCGCATTTATAGATTTTATGTTAGCTGCTTTTGAACATCACCGACCATTACTCGAGGGTCGCAACTATAACCCTGCTCCTACAATTGTTAAATCGATTGCTTTGTAACTTTAATGTCTATTTTTTAGTATTAAATAAAATAAAAAATATTTTCTAATAAATTCATAGATCAATTGTAAAAAGTTGTGTTACTCTGAATTCATTATGCAATCAATTGTTTCTATCAATCATTTATCAAAAACATACGCGAGTGGTTTTAATGCGTTAAAAGACATTAATCTTGAGATAAAATCAGGAGAAATTCTTGCACTACTTGGACCAAACGGTGCGGGTAAGACAACGTTAATTTCTACGATATGTGGAATCGTTAGCCCAAGCTCGGGGACTATTACGGTTTCAGGGTTTGATATCATTACCGAGTTTCGTCAAACCCGATCACTGATTGGACTTGTTCCTCAGGAACTGACTCTGGGTTCTTTTGATACTGTTTGGGAAACTATCTGTTTTAGCCGTGGCTTGTTTGGTAAAAAGTCGGATAACGCTTATCTTGAAAAATTGCTTAAAGATTTATCACTGTGGGATAAAAAAGATAATGTCCTGATGACTTTATCCGGTGGTATGAAACGACGCGTATTAATCGCCAAGGCATTATCACATCAACCACGTATTTTATTCCTGGATGAGCCCACAGCCGGTGTTGACGTTGAGCTTCGGAAAGACATGTGGGCCATCGTAGAAAAATTAAGGCAAAGCGGCGTCACCATCATTTTAACGACACATTACATTGAAGAAGCCGAAGAAATTGCCGATAGAATTGGAGTAATTAGTAAAGGTGAATTATTACTCGTAGAAAATAAACAAGAGCTAATGCATAAGTTAGGGAAAAGACAATTATGTGTTGACCTTGAAGAAACTCTCGATAAACTACCCGCGGTTTTAGAGCCCTGGAATCTTGAGTTATCAAATGATGGTCACACTCTAACCTACACTTATGACTCTACTAAAACACAATCAAAAATTGCAGATTTATTACGAATTATTAATGACAATGGATTAAAATTAAAAGACATCAACACGCACCAGAGTTCTCTGGAAGAAATTTTTATCAACCTGGTTAATAATAAATCATGAACTTTCACGCCATAAAAGTTATTTACAAATATGAAATGTTACGTACCTGGAACACCATATTACAAAGTATTGCATCGCCTGTAATTTCAACTATTTTATATTTCGTTGTATTTGGTTCTGCCATCGGTTCTAAAATTGAACAAGTCGAAGGAGTGAGTTATGGGCTATTTATCGTCCCCGGCTTAATGATGTTGGCATTATTAACCCAGAGTATCTCCAATGCCTCGTTCGGAATATTTTTTCCTAAATTCACAGGAACCATCTATGAGGTTATGTCGGCACCTATTTCATTTGTCGAAATTATTATCGGTTATGTTGGTGCCGCGGCGAGTAAATCATTTATTATTGGTTTAATCATATTAGCGACTGCCGGTTTTTTTGTGCCCCTTGAAATTGCACACCCGATCTGGATGGTGAGTTTTTTAATTTTGACCTGTATTTCATTTAGCTTATTCGGATTTATAATCGGCCTCTGGGCAGACAATTTTGAAAAGCTGCAATTAATTCCGTTACTGATTATTACACCGTTGGTATTTCTTGGCGGCAGTTTCTACACTATCGACATGTTACCCCCCGCCTGGCAAACTGTTTCGCTCTTTAATCCGGTTGTCTATTTAATAAGTGGTTTCCGATGGAGTTTTTTTGAAGTATCCGATGTTAGTGTTGAACTGAGTTTATTGATGGTCTTGCTATTTCTCAGTGCTTGCCTATTAATTGTGTGGTGGATGTTTAAAACAGGTTATCGATTAAAACAATAATGCACTTGCTCTAAATAGAATGTCCTAAAATAATTCCACCCCATACAAGATTTCGTGAACCGGGGCCCGCTTTAATTTCAGATGTTTGACTCCGAATAAAATAACTGGCTTTAAAACCATTGTTGAATTGCTTGGTAACACCAATCCAAAGTTCTGCGGTTAAACGATTTAGTTGATGTAGAAATTAACAAATGACATTATTTGCAAAACATCAATGCAAAATTGCACCGAACCGAGAACTCTATTGTAAACATACTTGTTAAATTACCGGTGGCACTCAATTTAAGATTAATGTTATATTTTGTAACAAATGAATAAACTATCGTTTACAGAAAAATACAATTACATTGGTAGAAAGAACACAGACTATGAAGGTGTTTTTATTACCGCGGTAAAAACCACCGGCATTTTTTGTCGACCCTCCTGTCGGGCACGAAAGCCAAAACCTGAAAATGTTGAGTTCTATGACACCGTACAACAAGCACTTCAAAACGGTTATAGACCCTGTAAAATCTGCAAACCGATGGAACAATTGGATGAAACTCCAGAATACATTCAGTTAATAATTAAGGAATTACATCAAAATCCTTTTTTGAAATTAAAAGATAAGGATTTAAGGCAACGTGCTATTGAACCAAGTCACATTAGGCGGTGGTTTAAAAAATATCATAATATGACTTTTCATGCCTACCAACGGTTACTGCGAATTAATTCTGCATACAATGATATTAAGAAAGGAGAGACAATTTCAAATTCTGCATTTGATAGTGGTTTTGGATCTTTAAGTGGTTTTAGTGAAAATTATCAATCTATTTTTGGTAACTCACCTTCAAAAAATAATGATAAATCGGTAATTAATATAATTCGCTTTACAACGCCGATTGGCCCTATGTTTGCCTGTGCGAGTAAAAAAGGAATTTGTTTACTAGAATTTACGGACCGAAGAATGCTTGAGACAGAATTTAAAGATTTAATTAAAAAATTAAATGCCGTTATATTACCCGGTAAAAATCCTCACCTGGATCAAGTGCAAACTGAAATTCAGGAATACTTCAAGTCAACAAGAAGAAGTTTTACCGTAGCCCTACATACACCGGGAACCGATTTTCAGAAAATGGCTTGGAATAGCTTACACGAAATACCTTATGGTGAAACACGCTCTTATGCACAACAAGCTAAACTACTAGGTAATCCAAACGCTGTTAGAGCAGTCGGAACGGCTAATGGCCATAACCGTATTGCCATTATTATTCCCTGCCATCGTGTTATCGCGTCAAATGGCAAACTAGCGGGTTATGGTGGTGGGCTTCATCGAAAACAATGGTTGATAGATTTTGAAAAAAATAATTTGGATTAAATTACCCAGCAGCCGAAGCCCAAAGATAACGACTTGCGATAGTGCGATAGGGTTGCCAGGCTTTGGCTATTTCACGGTAATCATCATAACTTGTTGATTCATCAAGATTATAGTGACGTTGCATGGTTTTACGGATAATTAAATCACCGAGTGGTAAAACATCCAGTCGTTTAAACGAAATCATTAAAATCATTTCAGCACTCCAGACTCCAATACCGGGGTATTGAATTAATATTTCAATTATTTCCTCATCGTTCAGTTTTTCCAGTTTGGAAAATTTTAATTTTTTATCGATAATCGCTAATGAAATAGCACGCACATACCGTACTTTATTTTTTGATAATCCACATTCCCGTATTTCAATATCGCTTAAGGCATTTAGCTTTTTGGGATTAAAAATTCGTCCACCTTGTTTCTTTATTAATCGCTCTTGAATTGTTTGTGCAGCCTTAACTGACAGTTGTTGGCTGATAATAGTTTTAATCAGAGCGTGATAGTGATTTGGTCTTTTAACGGTTTTATTTTCATTAAACGAAAATGGCTGGTAAGTTTGAATTAAACCGGCCATAACAGGGTCATTTTTTTTTAAATGTTTATTAGCTTTCAATAATAAGTTTCTGTCCATTATTCTATCTCAATATAAAATTTTTATTGATGAATTTCGAAATAATGCACACTAAATAAATTGGCTTCATCCGTCCAGACATTTTTTGATTTAAACCCGGCTTGTTTAGCAAGCACTTGAAACTCATCGATAGTATATTTATATGAATTCTCAGTGTGAATAGTTTCATCTTTTTTTAATTCAAAATTATAATCATTTATCGATACTACTTGAGTTTCATTACTCACTAAATGCATTTCAATGCGGCTCAGTTTTTCATTATAAAAAGCATGGTGCCGAAATTTTTCTAGATCAAAATTGGCATTAAGTTCATGGTTGACCCGTGTTAATAAATTTTGATTGAATGCTGCTGTAGCACCATCATTGTCATTATACGCAGCATTAAGTGTTTCACTATCTTTTTTAAGATCAACACCAATTAACAAGCCACCATCAAATTGCAACGTTCTCGCAAGATGTTGTAAAAATTGAACTGCGTGACTGGGATCAAAATTGCCGATACTTGACCCCGGGAAAAAAGCGACTTTTCGCGCGGTTTCATGGCATTGGGGTAGTGAAAAAGGATTAGTATAGTCTACACATGCCGCATGAACATCCAGCCATGGATATTCAGCTGCAATATTCTCGGCAACCAGTAGTAAATAATCTTTTGATATATCCATAGGCATATAGGCTTTAGGATTAATGCTGTCCATCAAAATTCTTACTTTTTGACTACTACCACTACCCGGCTCAATAACAACACAATTTTTTCCAAAATGTTCTGCAATTTCACTTTTATTTTGCTCTAATATTTGCATTTCGGT
>CAYOHQ010000233.1:0-5666 GCA_964403805.1 uncultured Thioalkalispiraceae bacterium
GTTGCACTGATAACAGATGGCCGGTTCTCTGGTGGCTCACACGGATTTATTATTGGCCATGGCGTTCCTGAAGCTCAGGAAGGTGGACCAATCGCATTAATTAAAAACGGTGACATTATCACGGTAGATGCTAATAACAAAGTATTATCAGTTGCGCTAAGTGATCAGGAGTTGGAACAACGAAAAGCTGCCTGGACGATGCCAAAATACAAAGCCAGTCGTGGTACATTGTTCAAATACATCAAACTAGTCAAAGATGCGTCGTCAGGTTGTGTTACTGATGAATAAATTTAAGGCCAAATAGCTAACTTACACTTTGGCAAAGACTGCGATTTTTCAAAAAGCCATATTTGTCAAAGTGTAATTTACAAAATCAATATACCAAAATAATCACTACTCTTAATTTCTATTAGTATCGTCCGATATACTAAATAATAGTCAATACCATTTTAAAATCACACAAAATTTAAGGTTTGTGATCATGCGATTCTCAGATTAACAATACGAAAATTGAATGAAAAGTAAAATCAACAGTATCCAGAAAGTTATTAATAATACAATTATTTTGTTTGTATTTATTATTGTATTGATTTTTGTGTTTTTAATATGGAATGGCGTAAAACGATATAGTGATTATATTCTTTACCAGGAAACAATTTCGTTTAATTCCATTACCAATGCAGCAGGCGAAATTAATCAATATTTACGAGAAAAGAATCGATTAGTCGTTTTGTTTGTTAATGATAATCTGGATTTAATAAATCAAGTTGCTAATAATCCGGATATCGACAGTGGGAATTATAAAAAACTGGATAAAAATGTAAAACGATATTTCCCGTATTATTTTGCGTTCACAATAACGGACAATCACGGTAATCCATTAACAGATGATTTTGATGGCAAGATTGGTGAGATCTGTCTCGCTGATTTAGGCGTTTATCTTAAAGATGACATTTTATTAACTCGAGTTCATCCGAACAATGTTGCCTACCATTTTGATGTTATTACTCGATGGTCTGCAGGCACGAATAATGGTTTATTCTTTTTGAGTTTTCATACAAAAAATTTAGGTCGAATCATTAATTTAGCTCAAATTCCAAATCACAATATTATGCTGGTGAATGAAAAGCAAGGAAATTTAATCGAAATAACAAAAGATGGCGCAAGAGTAAACTGGGATCGAGATGATTATCATTTATCCAAAACAGAGTTGAAAAATAAAATATCTCAAATCGAAATTCCTAATACATACTGGTATATGGTTGATATGGTCGATAATAATTTGTTTAATGATTATTTACTCGACATTATATTTCAAAATAGTATCGTGTTTATTTTCTTATTAATCGTTGTAATCTTAATTATCATTATTTTAAAGAAAGGACAAACGGTATTACTCAATGAAGAAAAATATAAAAATGATTTTATATCCATTGTAAGCCATGAATTACGAACACCATTAACAGCTATTATTGGCGCCCTGGATTTAATTTTAGGCGGTGTTTCAGGTGAAATAAATTCAAGAACACTGGAGTTAATCAACTTAGCCAAAAATAATAGTACCAGATTAAAATTACTGGTTGAAGATTTACTGGATATTCAGTCAATCATCTATGCCAGAATGACCTACAACAAGGAGCCTGTCAATGTATCGGTCTTTATTAATAAAGCTGTTGATGATGTAAAAAACTATGAAAAAGCAATTAAATTTAGAATAAAGAAAAATGATGCTACAAGTGAAGCCTATGTATTTGTCGATGAATATCGATTATCTCAAGTAATGAGTAATTTGCTAAAAAATGCAGTTCGCTACGGCAAGGCTGGAAGTGTCGATGTTATTATTCAAAAGCTCAATGATAATATCCGTATTAGTGTTACTGATCACGGTGATGGAATACCTGAAAAATTCCAAAGCACGGTGTTTGATCGTTTTATACGAATTGAACAACACAAAAATCAAAATCATATTGGTGTCGGGTTGGGGCTAAATCTGGTCAAAAGAATAATTGAAGCGCACAATGGTACGGTAGATTTTGTAACTACCCAGGGTGTTGGCACAACTTTTTATTTTGAAATACCAGAATATATTGGTTTTGTTTCGGCAGAAAATAAAACTTAATTACTCATTTCCTTGATATTTTTTTCAAACTCATTTATATCAACTGGATACGTTAATACAGAATTTAATAAAACAATTTCATTTAGTTTATCAACAAATTTACGTTCATTCCGTTTCACCAGGATAATTTTTTTTGCATCAGGCGAATATTTTTGCAGACTGTAAAGAAAAACGTCCAGATTAGAAACATTAACTCCGGCGTAATTTGAGCCATAGCCATAGAGAAATTCAGCAACAATAATATCAGGCGTTATTTTTTTTAAAGCCGTCATGGCTTTACGCGTTGAATTAAATAAATACTCTTCAATATTTAATTTTTTATAGAGCGCTCCGAAATTAGGGAAACCGGGTGCTTCAGCTATTGAGAATACTATTTTTTGAGACATATTATATTATTTAACTAAGTATCTGTTAGTTTAACAATTTGCGAAGTAATGATCATAACTAATAATACCGATATAGCAAAGGCATATAAACCAAACTCCATTTCAATGTTAACTATTGGCCCGAGCTTAACACCAACAATCAGTATCGCGATTACAAATACATCCAGCATTGACCACTTTCCGATTTGGTGAATCCAATGCAGGTATTTTTTATTTTTGACACTGGAATCAATTTTGTGGCTAACGAGAAGGCTTAGTACAATGATTTTAACGATAGGTAATATGATACTAAAAGTGGTAATGATCAAAAATAAAAACCACTGTTGTTCTTCAATTAGTTTCAATACGCCACCAATAATTGAAAAACTATTTTGAATTATAACTAATTTTGAAATTGTAAATATCGGGGCGAGTAATCCTATAATTAGAAAAACAATGGATAACGCTATAAGAACTCTTAAGAATACGGCATTACGCGGGAATCGTGATGCTATGTTATTGTTTTGGTCATTCGGATCCATAGAATGTGTAATAGTCGTAGAATTATAAAAATAATTCTACGACCAAAATTAATTATTCTGTTCTATTTGTAATTTCAATCAAGTGATAACCAAATTGCGTTTGTACTGGTCCGTGAACCACGTTGGTATCAGCACTAAAAACAACTTCATCAAATTCTTTAACCATTTGACCCGGGCTAAATTCACCTAAATCACCTCCAGCTGAGGAGCCAGATGGGCATTTTGAATGTGCTCTAGCTATGTCGGCAAAATCTGCTCCACCATTTATTTGTTCTTTTAACTTTTCACATTCTTCTGTGGTATCAACCAGAATGTGTCTTGCGCTTGCTTTTGCCATGTTTAATCTCCAGGATAATAATAAATAGACCGTATTTTACGGTGAAAATGAATTTATTGCATTAGTTAGATTCAAGAATTGTTTTAATAATTGACCATTGTTTGAGCTTTTGATTTGGCTTAAGTGTCGCCATTGCCGGACTAGTCGATGGTAAGCGATAACACTCAAATTGCGCGAATTGTGGCGCCAAGTTAGGCAAAACCTGTTTGGTATATTCTGTTTCTGATTTAGCACCGTTAAAAAACAGATATTTGATAGCAGGGTAGCTACTGAAAAATGCATTAAAATCATTTGCAACCATTGAATCTTTTTTAATTGCAGAATCGAGACTACCTGTTCGAACACAATTTTTTAAGACATCCCAAACCGCAATGCCATTATCTTGCAGTATTTTAATTCGGTTTTGATAACTTAGATTGCGTTCAGTTGAGAATAAAGACTCAATGATAAACCAAAAACTATTTTGCGGGTGCCCATAATATTGCACTTTGGATAACGATGTGGCACTTGGCATTGAGCCCAAAATAAGAATTTTTGCATTGTCCGATGCGATTGCATCAAAGCCGGATAATATCAATAATCTGATGTTCCTAACATTGCTTCTTTAAGATTATAGTCAGCTGGATCATCACCAAGCCAGACATTTAACAAGGCTGATTTAAAATCAGAACCGCTAATGTCGCCCTTAAGCTTGCCATTGATTGTTACCCGGGTATTTTTAGTATTCAGAAAATCCAGAGTAATGACATCGCCTCTGTGTGTGGTTTCAAAAAAACTATTAAATTTATCTAAACGGGCTTTTAGTAATGTGAATACAGAATCGGGGTTATTATTTTTAAAGCCAGCAGTCCAGCCCTTTGTTAGTTTTTCTTTACTGACTTCCTTATACAAAAAATGAAGTGTAATTTTTTTTTCATTGATGTCTTTTAGTATACTTTGAACATTGGATTCTTTCTTTTTTAAATATAACGAACCAATATAAATATCAAAAAAGAATTTAGTTCTAATCCCTGCACCATTTAACACTAATGATCCGCTATCAGTTTTAACAGAATCCGGGATAACAACACCTTCAATTTCGACGCTAAAAACATTTTGTGCATTAAATAAAATTAATAGCAGAAGCATTTTTAATGCTGTAATGGGTTTAAATGTTAGTTTCATTGTTTAATCCTTTAATTTATGAAAAGCAAAGTTCAACATCAATTTCTTCTCGTAACCAATCTTCGGCTTCACTTCGGGTTCGAAATACTTTTGCATTCCATGGGATATCGTCAGTGTAAGCTTGCCACATTCGGCTCAGTCCATATCCCAGGTCAGAATTCATCACAGCAGCAATACAGATATTCGGATTTTCCAGTGAGGCAGACATACTTAAGCTGCTGCACTTTAAAATATGGTTTGAACATAGATCCAGTTTATCTGTTCCGGTAAAATCAGCAAGAATATACTTTAAAAGTAATATTTTTTTTATAGACGAATAACGTTCTTTTTGAGCCGTTATTAATTCGTCACCTGAGACATCACCAGTAAGGGTCGTAATAACGCCGAAACCGTTGTCTGTATTCGTATTTATAATTGGCATAATTTAATAACTTTGTTAACGGTATCATAATAACATAGTTATTAGAGTATAAGTAAAAATCCACGTTCTAAGAACGTGGTTTTGATCTCACCCTATAAGGGTGTATAAGAGCTAGCCTTCTAAGAAGGCTAGCTTGAAAGTTAATCGCCACGAAATAATTTACTTATTGAAATCTAATTCCAGATTTCGTTCCATTTTTTCCTGATACTTTACATACTGTCGTATCATATCGGCATCAACACCAACGGTATCAACGCAATACCCTTTTGCCCAAAAGTGATTACCCCAATACGGCTTCACTTTCAAATAGGGAAACTGCTTAAATATCTGTAATGCCGTTTTTCCTTTTACCGTACCTAATAATCTCGATATTGAAATCTTCGGAGGTACCTTCACTAACAAATGAACATGATCTGCTTGGATATTCATTTCAACAATTTCACATCCCAGCCTTTCTGAATAGACTCTAATCGTTTTTGATACTTCAAAACCCACCTTATCCTTTAATATTCGATAGCGATATTTCGGAACCCATACAATATGATACTGACAATGCCATAATACATGTGATAATTTACTAAATCTGCTCATGCTTTTCTCCTAATTCTAATTGTCGTGGCGACATTAGATTAGTAGCATGAGCAGACCCTTCGGTTCTAGAGGCCTTAGCCTCGAACCTGCTCCACGTCCTAAGGACGTGGTTTTATTATTTAATAAA
>CAYOHQ010000234.1:0-5652 GCA_964403805.1 uncultured Thioalkalispiraceae bacterium
ATTTTCATTTTAGCGGTATTATTATTTTTATCCGACTGTGTATTGACTGAAATAAGATTAATATTCTCATTTGCAACTACTGCAGTAATATCGCGTAATAAGCCTTTTCGATCGATCGCTTCAACTATTATATCAACCGGATACATTTGTTCTGATCGAACATTCCAATCTACAGCAATAAGCCTGGAACTCATTTCGGAATTCATGTTCAATATATTTTTACAATCGCGTCGATGTATCGTTACGCCACGTCCTTTTGTTATATAACCTATTATATCATCACCTAATACCGGTTTACAGCAAGTGGCATAATTAGTTAAAAGATTACCGACACCTTGTACTGTGATATTATTTGCAGCAGTCGCTATTTCTCGCGGTTTACTTAATTTAACTTCTTGCGCGACTGCAATTTTTTGTGTTGATAATTTAGCTGCAGCAGGGCTTAATCTCGACGCGTTTACTTCTCCTCGGCCGATAGCCGAAAAAAAATCATCGGTATTTTTATAATGAAAAAAATCGGCAAATTCTGAATATTGTACATCCCGAATCCCTAAACGATGTAGTTCTTTTTCCAGAGTATGTTTTCCTGCCTCGATATTCATATCTAAATCTTGCAAACTAAACCAGTGACGAACATGTGATTTTGCTCTTGAGGTTTTTAAATACCCTAGCTGACTGTTCAACCAATCCCGGCTGGGAGTACCATTACTATTTGTTAAGATTTCGACTTGATCTGCATTTTTTAATTCATAGGTTAAAGGGACAATATGACCATTAACGCGAGCTCCGCGACATCGATGACCAACTTCAGTATGGATATGATAGGCAAAATCGAGAGGCGTAGCTCCCTGTGACATGTCAATAATATCGCCATTCGGTGTTAATACATAAACCCGGTCTTCGAAAACTTCGGATTTAAACCGGTCAATAAAATCGCTATCATTTTCAGATTCTTCTTTCCATTGCAGTAATTGCCTTAACCATGCAATTTTTTGCTCATAACCTTTGTTATGCGAAGCACCCTCCTTGTAACGCCAATGTGCGGCAATTCCTAACTCGGCATGCTCGTTCATTTGCCGGGTTCTGATTTGAATTTCAAGTGTTTTACCTTCCGGACCGACTACTGCAGAGTGAATCGACTGGTACATATTCTCTTTCGGCGTTGCGATATAATCATCAAATTCTTTTGGGATGTGTTTCCATAGGGTATGTATAACACCTAAGGCAGAATAACAATCGGCAATTGAATCCACAACTATTCTAACTGCACGCACATCATAGAGCTCATGAAAACTAATGCCCTTTTTTTTCATTTTTCGCCAAATACTGTAAATATGCTTTGGTCGACCAATAACATCGGCCTTTATATTTGTTCTATTTAATTCATCAGTGACAATTAATGTTACTCGAGTAATATATTCTTCTCTATCCGAACGGCGCTCATCAAGAAATTCAGCGACTTTTTTATAAGTTCGTGGTTCCAGGTAACGTAACGATAAATCTTCAAGTTCCCACTTCATTTGCCAGATACCCAGTCTATTTGCTAACGGTGCATAAATATCCAGAGTTTCTTGTGCGATTCTTTTTTGTTTTGGTTCCGGTAAATATTTTAGCGTTCTCATATTATGCAATCTATCGGCGAGTTTAATTAACACAACACGCACATCTTCTGCCATAGCCAATAATAATTTACGTAAACTTTCAGTATGACCGTGTTTGTGTTTACCTGTAGCGCTTAAATTGTCACTCTGTTGGTCAATGATATTCATTTTAGTCACACCATCGACCAAATGTGCTATCTGTGTGCCAAAGGACAGCTCTAACTGAGGTAAATTTTTATCAGTATCTTCTATAACATCATGCAGAATAGCGGCAGCAATAGTTTCATGATCCAGATGCAATGATGCCAGAATTTCAGCGACTGCGACTGTATGGGTGATGTGCAATTCACCGGATGCTCGAATTTGCTGACCATGAGCTTCAAGCGCAAACTGATAGGCACGATAAATTAAATCAATCTGCTTTTCTCCGCTTTCAGCACCCAGTTTAGTTAACCAATGATCTACCTCATACTTTCCGGTGAAATTATCCAATATAGAGCTGTGATTTTCAGTATCCTTCATTTTTTTATTGTTTTAGAACAGTTGATTGGTAGAATTGAGACACAATAACTTGCATGGAATAAAAACACCTTCTAAAGTTGTATTATGCATTATATTTTGTCTATAACTTATTGATACAGTATAGTTTATAGCATATTGAAATTTGGAGAAAATAAGTAATGAAACGTGTTTTAATGGGGTCTGTTATTGTATTGGCATTTGCTTTTCAATCGGTTTATGCAGACAGTTTACAAGTACCAAGTGAGTCATCATCTGTCTCAATTGAGATACCACCCAGGGGGATGACAATGTCCAGTGTGGAAGAACATTTTGGTGAGCCAGAGTCGAAGAATGAACCAATTGGCGACCCACCTATCACAACATGGCAATATTCAAATTACACAGTTTACTTTGAATATAAATATGTCATTCATACTGTTGTTAATAAAAGCTAATAAATAGTAAACATTACCGGCATAAGGAAAATGCCGGCTATATTCGATATATTATTTTAAATTCGGAAACTGAATTAATTTAGATGATAAATACCAACGATTATTTTTATCATCATATTGCCATTTCTGTTTATCGACAAAATTCTTTTCGATTAAGTCACTAACATTATAATATCGAATTTTAACATCCTGAGTTGCAGTCATGTCATCATCATTAATGCTCTTTCGGATAACATCATATCCCGTTACTTTTATATTTTTAATTTCTTTAGGGAACTTCGCGGTAGACACCGCATCTTCATTTAAGTAATGAACCGCTCCGGACACATCGTCCCAGCGAATTGTACGCTCATACGCACGCCATGTGTGTCCAAGTGCCTGCATGGGATCAACTGTTGAACATGAGATAAGGATTGATAACGAAAATACTAAAAAAAATAGCTTAAATTTAAACACCCTGCACTTCTCCCTTTTTTTGTTTGATTATAGCTTAACGAGGGATTTTCAGGATAGTATTTTATGCTGTCTAAATTGAAATAAAAAATTGGATTAATTGTAATTAACTTTCAGTAGCTGCTATTAAAATTCCAATAATTTAACAGTTGCTTGAATATAAACAAATGAGACCATTTTCGGTTTCATTTTTGGAACGTAGGTTACATTTATTGCAACCCATTCAAATCCCAACGAAACAAAGGGTAAAGCTGCAAGAAATGGATCATTATTTTTATAGTCATGTCGTGTCATTACAAAACCAAATATTCCAGCATCAATATGAAATCCTTTTGGATCACTGCCAAAACGAAAACGTCGTTTTGTCCCGCCACCAAGGTAATTTGATGTTTGGCTGTTACTGTCTTTAAATGAAGCCCCGGTAATTAATGGTATCCAATTATTGCGTTCTTTAAAATCATATTCAAAGCCTAATCCGGTATTGTTTTCATTGTATTTTTTATCACTAAAATGAAATGCCTTGCCACTTACAATTAGATGTAATTCATCACCCAGTACTGTACTTGCAAGACCAAATAATATAAAAATTATTAAAAATCGTGATACCATCAAAAAAACTCTTTTGTAACGTTGTTAGGATGGATATCGTCATAAGTTTCAATAACTTAAAGAGTTTATTTGATATATTTTTGACACTTGTGAAGGTCAATAAGATCAATAGGATAAAAAGCTTAGATTAAATTCTGTCAATTTACTGGCATTATCATTAGCTTAATAATTAAGCTAATAAACTTTCATGTATAGGGTATTACGAGTAAATTGAATATTTTTTGGTTAACGAAGGAAAATTGTGAACAATAAAGATAACAAACAATTTGGTAAAATTGGACGCAATATGATCTGGCTAATGTGGTTGTTGATTCTAGGTCTGGTAACATTATTTTTTAACGATATTGTCGATAAACAAAATAATCCAAATCAAAATCTACGTAGTAGTAAAGAACTGAACGGCACTGAGCAGGTTATACTTAGCCGCAATCGCTTCGGACATTATATTACTAATGGTAAAATTAATGGTCAGAAAGTTGTGTTTATGATCGACACAGGCGCGAGTGATATTTCAATTCCCATCGCAGTGGCAAACAGGCTTAATCTAACCAAAGGTCGCGAAGTTCAATACGAAACTGCAAATGGCTCAGCGATCGCCTATCAAACACGATTAGACAGCGTCTCTATAGCCGGAATTAAGAAGAATAAAGTTAGGGCTTCAATTAATCCTAATGTTGATTATGAAGAAATATTATTGGGTATGAGTTTTTTAAAAAATCTTGAATTTTCCCAACAGGGTAAAATCCTTATAATTAAACAACCTGCCAAATAATTTTATTGTTTTATTGTTTTATTGGTGAATCAGCTAATTTTCTTTTTTGTACAGTCGATACTATTAAAGCAACAAACAATGCCAGGAATCCGCTTAACAACATTCCTATGAGTGCAATTAACCTTTTATTTGGTTTCACCGGTGCATCATTTAATGCGGCTAATTTATCAAGAGTGTAAAGTTTCGCTCCGTCGAAATTAAATGACTTTTTACTTAAAACTGATAATTCAGATAATAAAGTAGGCATTGTAGGAATAAATGCATCATCCGCTGTAATCTCACTACCTCTGCTCTTAAGTCGATTAATTTCAGCGTTGAGATAATCACTGCCTAACATGTATTTCTGAAATTGATTAACCTGATTATTTAAAAATAAATTTAATGTTTTAGATTTGGGGTTACTCGCTGACACAGCAAATAGAGTATTGGTGACACCCATAATATTTGCAACATTTAATGTTTCTTTTAAATCTGCAATTGCATTTAATCGTTTTTGCTTGGTTAAGTTTCGTAGTTTATCAATTTCTTTCTGTATTTCCTGTTTTCTTAAGTTAATTGCAAATTTACTACGATCCTGAATCTGCTTGAGTATATTTTGTGCTACATAGGGAATGTAGTTATTTAAAACATCAATAGCAACATCCTGATTTGATGACTCTAATTTCACCTGAATAGTTCGTGATTGTTCACCCGATTTGGTTTTTTTGTTTTCGTTATCAATAAAATTTACATTAATATTCGAAGTTAAACTCAATAATGCTGAATCCATATCTTTTTTAGTTGTTAGCTTAGGATAAAATTGTGTTATCGAGTTTGATTTAACTAAATACTGTTTAAATACTTCTTGTGATTTAAAATTATCGTGCAGCCGTAAAAAAAGCGATTTTAAATCGACTCCATAGCCATTTAATTTTAAAACTTGTAAATCAGATTCTAGTGGAGCTCGAACTTGAGTGATATTTTCGTATTGTTTTGATAATGAAAATGCGTAGCTAACGCCAAGTAAAGTACCAATGAATGAAATAAGTAATATTAATTTCCATTGCTTCACTATTGATGCTACTAATTCGAATAAATCAATTTCATCATGTTGCTCTGAATCAGTAATATAATACTGAGCCGGAATCGCTGCAATGTTTTGTTCAGGTTTTGTCAAAGTAAGATCCTGTTACATTTTATTAAATTATAAATTTGGTCGGGACGAAAGGATTTGAACCTTCGACCCCTACACCCCCAGTGTAGTGCGCTACCAGACTGCGCC